>DATFXL010000115.1:0-18689 GCA_035316025.1 Acidimicrobiia bacterium | reverse complement strand
CGAATGGCCGAGATCTTTCCGGCTCGGGCCCAACGGGTGACCGTCTTGGGGTTGACCCGGAACATCGCGGCCACCTCTGACGGGGTCAAGAGGGCCTCGTGTTCGGAATTCGCGTCCATGGCCATTGCTGGCTCCTCACTGTTGCGTTCCCTGCCTGTGCGGTTCGGCGAGTCGACGTTCCGGAGGCCCTACTTGTGCGCCCTACCCGATTTGTCCGTGTCCGAATCGTGCGGTGAGGGTAGCGTGCGAACTATCCGGAGGGGATAGCCCATCGGGACCATATGTCCAACGCGATGGGACTAGTTCTTCGTCCGCATCTGTCCCCCCTCGGGAGGGTCGGCCGGTTCGGGTCAGCCTGTGCGGATCAGCCGAACATCGCCCGACCCGTGCCGGCGGTGATCTCGCCGACGACCCAGCTCTCGTGGCCTTGGGCCCGGACCGCGTCGAGGGCGGGACGGGCGGCCTCGGCCGGTACGACGGCCAGCATGCCGAGCCCGAGGTTGAAGACGTGCTCCATTTCGGCGTCGGCGACCGCGCCCGAGGCCTGGACCTCGGCGAAGACGCGCGGCCGCTCCCAGGCGTCGCGCCAGACGACGGCGTCGCAGTCGTCGGGGAGGATGCGGGCAAGGTTCCCGATGACGCCGCCCCCGGTCACGTGGGCGAAGGCGTGCACGTCGACGTGGCGGCGGAGGTCCAGCATCGACGGCGCGTAGATGAGGCTCGGACGGAGGAGCTCGTCGGCGAGCGTGTGATGGGCGCCCGGCCACGCCGGCCCGTCGAGCTCGCGGCCGTCGACATCGAGCAGCGCGCGTCGGGCGAGCGAGTACCCGTTGCAACGCAGGCCGCCGCTGGCGAGGCCGACGATCGCGTCGCCGGGTCGCACACCGGCGGGAAGCGTCCGCGCCCGCTCGACGACGCCGACGGCGAAGCCGACGAGGTCGAACTCCTCCGGCTCCATGACGCCGCCGTGCTCCGACATCTCGCCGCCGAGGAGCGCGCAACCCGCCCGGCGGCATCCGTCGGCTACCCCGGCGACGATCTCGTCGACGATCTCCGGAACGAGCTTCCCGACGGAGAGGTAGTCGAGGAAGAACAGCGGCTCGGCCCCGTTGGCGGCGACGTCGTCGACGGACATGGCGACGCAATCGATCCCGATGGTCCGGTACCGGTGAGTATGCCGGGCGACGACTGCCTTCGTCCCCACGCCATCGGTCGACGTGACCAGGAGCGGGTCGCGGAACCGGCGATCCGGGAACGCGAACAGGCCGCCGAAGCCGCCGACGTCGCCGACCACCTCGGGGCGGAACGTCGACCGGACGTGCTCCTTGATGAGCTCGACGGCCTTCTCGCCCGCCCCGGTGTCGACCCCGGCTTCGGAATAGGTGAGCGGCTCGCTCTCCCGGTCGGGGCCGGTCACGGCTCCACGCGGGCGGGCGGCTCGCGTGCCGCTTCGGTCGCCCGGACCTTCTCCTCCTCGAGGGCGAGCTTCGTGTCGGAGTCGGGGACGGGAACCGGGTACTCGCCACTCAGGCAGGCGCTACAGAACGACTCGGCGCGGGCGCCGGTCGCCCCCACCAGCCGGTCGAGCTCGAGATACGCGAGCGAGTCCACGCCGAGGTACTCGCGGATCTCGCCCACCTCGAGGTCGGCGGCCACCAACTCGGGCCGGCGCCCGGTGTCCATCCCGTAGAAGCACGGCCACCGGTACGGCGGTGATGTCACCCGGAGATGCACCTCGGCCGCGCCCGCCTCCCGCAGCATGCGGGTCAGCGTGAGCTGCGTGGTGCCGCGGACGATCGAGTCGTCGACGACCACGAGGCGCTTCCCGGAGATGTTCTGGCGGATCGGGTTCAGCTTCAGCCGGACGCCGGCGGCGCGCGTCTCCGGCGTCGGCGCGATGAACGTGCGGCCGATGTAACGGTTCTTGACGACGCCGTCGCCGTACGGGATGCCTGACGCGCGTGCGAAGCCCTGCGCGGCGGGGATCCCGGATTCGGGTACCGGCATCACCATGTCGGCGTCGACGGGCGCTTGGCGGGCGAGCTCCTCGCCCATCCGCTGGCGAGCCGCGTGCACGCTCTGGCCGTACAGGGTGGTGTCGGGGCGCGCGAAGTAGACGAACTCGAACAGGCAGAGCTTGGGCGACGCGGCGGCGAAATGTTGCGAGCGCACGCCGGACGCGTCGATCGCCACCATCTCGCCCGGCTCGACGTCCCGGACATAGTGCGCGCCGACGATGTCGAGGGCCGCGCTCTCGCTGGCGAGCACCCACCCGCCCGCGATCCGACCCAGTGTCAGCGGCCAGAAGCCGTGCGGGTCACGGACGCCGATGAGGCGGGCGTCGTCCATCAGCACGAACGAGAACCCCCCTTCGAGACGCGGGAGCACGCGCTCGAGGGCGACCTCGAGGTCGCGCCCGTCGGACCGGGGTGAAGGCGTGTACTGCTGAGCGATCAGCTCGGCGACCAGCGCAGAGTCGGTGGTCGAGTCCAGGTCGAACTCGGGCGCAGTCATCCCGGGGAGCATCCCGACGCTCGCCGCCAGCTCCACCGTGTTGGTGAGGTTGCCGTTGTGGCCGAGAGCAAAGCCGGCGTCGCCGACGGAGCGGTAGACGGGCTGGGCGTTGCGCCAACTGCTCGACCCCGTGGTCGAGTACCGGTTGTGCCCGATGGCCAGGTGGCCGTCCAGCGGGGCGAGGCGTCGCTCGTCGAACACCTGGGTCACGAGGCCCATGTCCTTGACGACCGTGATGGTCTCGCCGTCGCTGACGGCGATGCCGGCCGACTCCTGACCTCGGTGCTGCAAGGCGAAGAGGCCCAGGTAGGCGAGGTGGGCCACCGGCTTGCCCGGGGCGTAAACACCGAAGACGCCGCACGCGTGGCCCAGACGCTGCTCCATCTCCTGACAAGTATGCCGTACCGATGTTGACCCTCCGGTAACTTCCATTCGTGGCGAGCACGGGCTTCTGCTTGTGGTTCACCGGGCTGTCGGGATCCGGGAAGAGCACGATCGCCGCCGCCGTCGTCGACGAGCTGCGACGGCGGGGGCACCGCGTCGAGCTTCTGGACGGCGACGAGGTGCGCGAGAACCTGTCGGCCGGCCTCGGGTTCTCGAAGGCCGACCGCGACACGAACATCCGCCGGATCGGCTGGGTCGCGGCGCTGCTGGCGCGAAACGGGGTCGTCGCCGTGACGGCGGCGATCTCCCCGTACCGGTCCGTGCGGGACGAGGTGCGGGCGAAGATCGACCGCTTCGTGGAGGTGTACGTCGACACGCCGATCGAGGTGTGCGAATCGCGTGACGTCAAGGGGCTGTACGCGAAGGCGCGCGCCGGTGACGTCCCCGAGTTCACGGGTGTGTCGGACCCGTACGAGCCGCCGCGGGCGCCCGAGGTGCGCGTCGTCACCCATGATCGCGACCCGATGGGCTCGGCCTCCCAGGTGATCGACTACCTCGAGCGGGCGGGGCTGACGGGACCGGCGCCGCGCCCGGAAGCGGCCGAGGCACGCTCGTGATCGACCTGCACACCCACTCGACGATGTCGGACGGCACCGACCCGCCGGCCGAGGTCGTCCGCCTCGCCGCTGAGGCGGGGCTCTCGGCGCTCGCGCTCACCGACCACGACACCCTCGACCACGTCGGTGAGGCCCGCGCCGCCGCCGACGCCTTCGGCCTGCGGCTCGTCCCCGGATGCGAGATCTCGTGCGAGCTCTCCGGGCGGGCGCCGGGGAGCATGCATCTCCTCGTCTTCTTCGTCGACGACGGCCCCGGAGGACTGCAGGACCGCCTGGCCGAGCTGCAGGTGGCGCGCAACGAGCGCAACGTGCAGATCGTCGAGGCGCTGAACGCCCACGGGGTCCCGATCACCGTGGAGGCCGTCCGGAACCAAGCGGGACCGGGATCGGTGGGTCGCCCGCACATCGCGCGCGTTTTGATGGAGTCGGGTCACGTGGGCTCGATCCAGGACGCGTTCGACGTGTGGCTCGGCAAGGGACAGCCGGCGTATTTCGAGCGCGCCCGTCTCGGCCCCGAGGACGCCGTCGCGCTCACGCACGCGTCGGGAGGCGTGTGCGCGGTCGCGCATCCCGGCTCGCTGGGACTCGCCGATGGCGCGCTCGACGAATTCGTGGGCGAGCTCGCCGGCGCCGGGCTCGACGGCCTCGAGTGCGAGTACGGCGCGTACGCTTCCGAGGAGCGGGCGGTGTTCCACCAGCTGGCGCGACGACACGGGCTCGCACCGACGGGAGGATCCGACTACCACGGCGAGAACAAGCCCGGCCTGTCGGTCGGCATCGGTCGCGGCGACCTGCGGGTCCCCGACGAGTACCTCGCCGCGTTGGAGGCGCGCCGCCCCTAACCGGCGGCGACCTCGACTCCGAGCACGGCCGGGATCGCGTCGCGCCACGCGGCGATCGCGTCGACGAGCGCGACGTCGAAGGCGCCGCGGGCGACGAGACGCTCCCCCCCGGCGACGCCGACGTCGGCGGCGGGGACTCCCGCGGCCGCGGCCCGCTCCAGCACATCGTCGAGAAGGGCGGCGTCGATGGCGAGGACGACGCGTGACGCGGATTCCGAGAAGCACTCGACTGCGCCGCCGATGGTGACCTCGAAGCCGCACCCGCCGGCGATCGCCATCTCGGCGAGCGCGACCGCGACGCCGCCGTCCGCGCAGTCGTGCACGCCGTCGACGAGCCCGCCCGCGACAAGGGTGCGCACGAGCTCGTGCAGCGCGCGTCCGGTGACGAGGTCGGCGCGGGGTGGCAGTCCCCCATCGAGGCCGTGCACGACCGCGGCCCACTCGGAGCCGCCGAGCTCGCTCGCCGTCTCGCCCAGCACGACGACACGGGTCCCATCGGCGAGCGCGGCCGGGGGCGGGCGATCGTCGAGCTCCTCGGTCAGCCCGAGAAGTCCGACGACCGGTGTCGGGTCGATGTCGCGGCCGAGCGACTCGTTGTAGAAGCTCACGTTCCCGCCGACGACCGGGATCTCGAGCTCGGCGCACGCCTCGCTCATCCCTTCGACCACCTCTGTGAACTGCCACATCACCTCGGGGTGCTCGGGATTGCCGAAGTTCAGGCAGTTGACGAGGGCGAGGGGCCGAGCCCCGACACACGCGACGTTGCGGGCAGCCTCCAGCACCGCCAGCCGCCCGCCGCGACGCGGGTCGAGGCGGCAGAAGCGACCCTTGCCGTCGGTCGTCAGGGCGAGCGCCCGGTCGGTCTCCTTCAGCCGAAGCACGGCGGCGTCGGCGCCGGGCCCCACCACGGTGTTGAGGAACAGCTGATGGTCGTACTGGCGCCACACCCACGACTTGTCCCCGATCGTCGGCGTCGCAAGAAGCGCCAGCAGCTCGACCGACAAGTCGGCGCCGTCCGGGAAGCGCGCCGCGAGCGTCGGTGCGGGGTCGGCCGCTTGCAGCGCGTCCTGTCCCTCCGGCCGCGTCCGGGGCCGGTCGTACAGCGGCCCGGCGCCCAGGCTCTCGACGGGGACGTCGGCCAACGCGACGTCGCCGCCATCCGCGCCGGGGTCGTCGAAGGCGCCGTCGTACACCCGGAAGCGGCCGCTGTCGGTCACCTGGCCGACGACGGACGCGTCGATCTCCCAACGCGCGCACAGCCCGAGCACCTCGTCGAGATCGCCGGGCTGCACGATCACGAGCATCCGTTCCTGGCTCTCCGAGGTCATGACCTCGACCGCGCTCATGCCCGGCTCGCGGCGCCGCACGCGCGCGACGTCGACGTCCATGCCCGCGCCCGCCTTCGCCGCCGTCTCCGACGCCGCGCAGGACAGCCCGGCGGCGCCGAGGTCCTGGACGCCGACGGCCAAGCCGGCGTCGAGGAGGGCGAGGCACGCTTCGATGAGCTTCTTCTCCTCGAGCGGATCGCCGACCTGCACTGACGGCCGCTTCTCCTCGGCCCCTTCCTCGAATCCCGCCGAGGCGAGGACGCTCGCGCCGCCGATCCCGTCGCGGCCGGTCGACGAGCCGAGCAGGACGGCGAGGCTTCCGGCGCCGCGAGCACGCGCGAGCACGAGCCGGTCGTGCGGGAGGAGGCCGAGGCAGAGCACGTTGACGAGCGGGTTCCCGCGATAGCACTCGTCGAACGCGACTTCGCCGCCGACCGTCGGCACGCCTACGGCGTTGCCGTAGCCGCTGATGCCCGACACGACCCCTTCGAACAGGTAGCGCGTCCGCGCGTCGTCGAGGGGGCCGAAGCGCAGCGGGTCCATCAGTGCGATGGGACGGGCACCCATCGAGAAGACGTCGCGGATGATGCCGCCGACCCCGGTCGCCGCGCCCTGGTACGGCTCGACTGCCGACGGGTGGTTGTGACTCTCGATCCGGAGCGCGACGGCCAGCCCGTCGCCGACGTCGACGACGCCGGCTCCCTCGCCCGGCCCCACCAGCACCCACGGCGCCTGGGTCGGGAACCGCCGCAGATGGGCCCGTGACGACTTGTAGGAGCAGTGCTCCGACCACATCACGGCGAACATGGCCAGCTCGAGGTCGGTGGGATCGCGCCCGAGCAGCTCGACGACCGTCGCCAACTCGTCGTCGGTCATCCCGAGCTGACGGTGGGGCGGCTCCATGCGGCCAGGGTATCGGCGGCCCGCGGCCCCGAAATGGAGTGGCATCGAATTCAGAAATAGGGTTGGCGGATAACCCAGAAAGGAGAGGTTCGGAATGGCCGCAGCTCGCAAGAGCACGATGACCACCGAGCACAAGCGTGCGCTCGCCCAGGGCAGGGCCGAGGGCCGGGCGGTGCGCGCCTACCTCGAGGCCCTCGACCAGAACCGTCCGCGGCGGGGGCGACCGCGCACGCCGGCGTCGATCCAGAAGCGGCTCAAGACCGTCGAGTCGGAGCTGGCCGATGCCGCCCCGCTCCATCGCCTGCAACTCGTGCAGGAGCGCATGGACCTCCAGCGGGAGCTCGACCGCATCGACGCCGCCGACGACCTCACCGGCCTCGAGCGCGACTTCGTGAAGGTCGCCCGCGGCTACGCGCAGCGCAAGGGGATCTCGTACGCGGCCTGGCGGGAGCTCGGCGTCGCGCCCGACGTCCTCCGCAAGGCCGGGATCACGCGCGGCTCCTAGTCCCCCTGCTGCGTTGTCACAGAAACGCGCTCACGTGGCGATGTTGTGACAGCGGTTGAGGGGACTCAGGCGACGGCGGCGCGCTCGGACGCGGTCGCGAGCAGCGAACGGAGGAGCACGGCGCCGTCGGTCGAGCCGAGGAGCGGTTCGGCGGCGCGTTCCGGGTGGGGCATCAGCCCAACGACGTTGCGTTGCTCGCTGCAGATTCCGGCGATGTCGTCGAGGCTGCCGTTCGGATTGCGGACGTAACGCAGGACGACGCGGTCGTCCGTTCGGAGCCGACGCAGTGTCGTCTCGTCGCACACGTAGTTGCCTTCGAAGTGGTTGATGGGAAGGTGCAGCACGCGGCCGGGCTCGGCGAGGGCCGTGAGCGCGGACCGCCTGGTCTCGACCCGGCAACGCACCGTCTCGCAGAGGAAGCTCAAGCCGGCGTTCTTCTGGAGCGCGCCGGGGAGCAACCCGGCCTCGGTCAGCACCTGGAAGCCGTTACAGATCCCCACTACCGGACCGCCGGCGGCCGCGAACCGCGCCACCGCCTCCATCACGGGTGAGAAACGGGCGATCGCACCCGTGCGCAGATAGTCGCCGTGCGCGAACCCGCCCGGCACGACCACGGCGTCGGCGCCGCGGAGCTCGGCATCAGCGTGCCAAAGCGTCTCCGGCGTGCCGCCGAACCGCTCGACGGCCCAGGCGACGTCGAGCTCGCAGTTGGTCCCCGGGAAGACGACGATCCCGACGCGCGCGCTCATGTGGCGGCGGCCAGCTCGGTGAGCTCGATCGCGTAGGCCTCGATCACCGGGTTGGCAAGCAGGCGGTGGCACATCTCGTCGATCTGCGCGCGAGCGGCGTCCTCGTCGGGTGCATCGATCACGAGCCGGATGCTTTTGCCGACACGGACCTGCAACACGTTGTCGTAGCCCAGGGCGGGCAACGACCGCTCGACCGTCGCGCCTTGGGGATCGGCGATCCCGGGAAGATGCGTGATCTCGATGCGCGCTTCGTATCGCACGGCTCAATCGTACCGGCGGTTGTCGTCCGCTCTCGGTTCCTCGGGTCGATGCCACTCGTCGAAGCTCGATCCGGTGAGTAGTTCGTACGCCTCGACGTAGCGGGAGCGCGTGCCGTCGATAACGTCACTCGGCAGCGGCGGCGCCGGAGCCGTGCGGTCCCAGTCGGTGCCGAGGTAGTAGTCCCGCGCGTACTGCTTGTCGAAGCTCGGGGGCGACGTGCCGACGTGGTACTCGTCCGCCGGCCAATAACGCGAAGAATCCGAGGTGAGCATCTCGTCGATCACGACCGGCTCCCGATCGATGGTCCCGAACTCGAGCTTCGTGTCCGCGAGAATCAGGCCCCGCGACCGCGCCAGCGCGGCGCCGAAGTCGTAGACACGCATCGTGATGTCCCGGACTTGCTCGAACAGCTCATCGCCGACCAGGTCGGCGGCGGCGGCGTCGGTGAGCGGCTGGTCGTGACCGGTCTCCGACTTGGTCGTCGCGGTGAAGATCGGGGCCGGGAGCCGTTCGGCCTGGCGCAGGCCGGGTGGCATGGCCCGCCCGCAAACCGTTCCCCGCGCCTCGTACTCGGACCACGCCGAGCCGAAGAGGTAGCCCCGGCCGATGCACTCGAGCCGCACGGGTTGGGCGGCACGGACGAGCATCGCCCGCCCGGCGACGTCCGACCCGGCGGTCTCGGGGAAGTCGGTCGGGTCCGAGGAGATCAGATGGTTGGGCGCGAGGTGGGCGGTCTGCTCGAACCAGAAGGTCGACAGCGCCGTGAGGGCTCGGCCCTTGTCGGGGACGGGATCCTCGAGCACCACGTCGAACACGGAGATGCGGTCGGACGCGACGATCAAAATGCGGTCGTGGTCGACGTCGTAGAGATCGCGGACCTTGCCCGTGTACACATGCGGGAGCGCGATACCAGTCACGGACGCGAGTCCAGGGCGTCCACGGCGCGCCCGGCGTGGGCGAGGGCACGGCCGAGGTCGAAGCACTCGTCGAGCCGCTCGGACGAAAGCAGCGCGCGCACGTCGGGATCTTCGGTCAGCACCGACCGGAACGGCACCTTCTCCTCCCAGGTGCGCGTCGCGGCCCGCTGCACGGCGCGGTACGCGTCGTCGCGTGAGCGCCCGGCGTCGACGAGCGCGAGCAGCACCGGCTGGCTGAAGACGAGGCCGTATGACGAGTCGATGTTCTCGAGCATCCGATCGGGGTGGACCCGCATGCCGGCGGTGATCTTCCGGAACTGCACGAGCACGTAGTACGCGAGCTGGGCCGAGTCGGCGAGGACGATCCGCTCCACCGAGGAGTGCGAGATGTCCCGCTCGTGCCACAGGGCGATGTCCTCGAGCCCGGCTTGGAGGTTGGAGCGGAGCACCCGCGCCAGTCCGCACAGCTGCTCGGACCGCCAGGGATTGCGCTTGTGCGGCATCGCGCTCGAGCCCTTCTGGGTGCCGGCACGGAAGGGCTCCTCGACCTCGCGAACCTCGGTGCGCTGGAGATGGCGGATCTCGAGGGCGAAGCTCTCCACGGACGCGCCGACGGTCGCGCACGCGTACAGGAACTCTGCGTGGCGGTCGCGGGCGAGGACCTGCGTCGCCGGGGCCGGCGCCAGCCCCAACCGTTCGCAGACGAACGCCTCGACCTCAGGATCGACGTTCGAGTACGTCCCAACGACGCCTGAGAGCTTGCCGACCGCCACGTTGTCGCGGGCGTGACGCAGCCGGTCGCGGTCGCGCCGCAGCTGCAGCGCCCACAACGCGAGCTTCGCCCCGAACGTCGTCGGCTCGGCATGGACGCCGTGCGTGCGTCCCACCATCGGCGTGTCGCGGAACTCGCGCGCCCGGTCGGCGACCACGCCCTCGAGCGCCTCGACCGCTTCGAGCAGCAGGTCGCACGCCCGCACGAGCGTGACCGACAATGCCGTGTCGACGACGTCGCTCGAAGTGAGGCCGTGGTGCACCCATGCCCCCGCTGGGAAGCCGACGGACTCCTGGACAACGTCGACGAAGGCGGCCACGTCGTGGTCGGTGACGCGCTCACGCTCCTCGACGGCGGCGGGAGTGACCGAGGCCCGGCGGCGGATGGCCTCGGCGTCGGCAGACGGGATCACGCCGAGTTTGGCCCACGCCTCCACGGCGAGGAGCTCGACCTCGAGCCATGTGGCGAGCCGCGCCTCGTCCGTGAACAGCTCGGCCATCTCGGGCAGGGCGTACCGGGGGATCAAACGGGCTCCTTCCCGGACGATTCTACGGCTGCGGCCGCGATGTCCCGGCGGTACTGCACACCGGGCCACGAGATGCGGGCGGCGGCCTGGTAGGCGCGCTCGCGCGCGGCGCCGAGGGTCGGCGCGACTGCCGTCACGTCGAGCACGCGGCCGCCGCCGGTCATCAGCCTTCCGCCGTCGGCCTGCGTGGTTCCGGCGTGGAATACGGTCACGCCCGGCAGCTGCTCGGCGTCGTCGATGCCCTCGATGACGTCACCCTTGCGCGGCGACGCCGGGTAGCCCTCGGTCGCGAGCACGACCGTCACGCACGCGTCGTCCCGGAACTTCGTGTCGAGGTCGGCGCGGCCGGCGGCGGCGTCGAGGCAAAGCTGCCCGAAGTCGCTCGCCAGACGAGGGAGCACGGCCTGGGCCTCGGGATCACCGAAGCGCACGTTGTACTCCAGCACCCTGACCCCGTCGGGCGTGAGCATCAGGCCGGCGTACAGCACGCCGCGGTACGTGATGTCGCGGGCCGCGAGCGCGCGCAGGGTCGGCGTCACCGCGTGCTCCATGACCTCGGTCACCACGTCGCCGCCGGCGACCGGCACGGGCGAGTAGGCGCCCATCCCCCCGGTGTTGGGGCCGCGGTCGCCGTCGCCGATGCGCTTGAAGTCCTGAGCCGGCGCCAGCGGCCGCCCCTCGGTGGTCCCGTTGCACACCACGAGCAACGAGAGCTCCGGGCCGGTGAGACCCTCTTCGATCACGCACGTGCGCCCGGCCTCGCCGAACGCCTGACCCGAGAGGTACGCGCGCACGGCGTCCCGCGCCCCGTCGATCGACTCGGTGACGATCACGCCCTTGCCGGCGGCGAGGCCGTCGGTCTTCACCACGTAGAAGCCGGGCAGTCGTTCGAGAAACGCCAGCGCGTCGGCCTCCTGATCGGCGGTGAACGCGGCGTGGCGTGCCGTCGGCACTCCGGCTTCGGCAAGCACCGCCTTCATCCACGCCTTCGAGCCCTCGAGTCGGGCACCGTCGGCGCCGGGACCGAACACGAGCGTCCCATGGCTACGCAGCGCGTCAGCGACGCCGTGCACGAGCGGCTCCTCGGCGCTGACGACGACGACGTCGGGCTCGACCTCGCCTGCGAGTCGCACCACGTCGGCGGGGTCGTTGGCGTCGACGGGCACGCACCGCTCCCCCATCGCAGCGATGCCGGGGTTCCCCGGCCCGGCGACGACCTCGTCGACCGACGCCGAGTTGTCGAGCGCCCACGCGAGGGCGTGCGCCCTCCCGTCGCTGCCGAGGACGAGCGCGCGCACCGCCGCGCTACGCGGCCCGCGGCAGCACGACGGTCTGCTCGCGACCGGGACCGACCGAGACGAAGCTCACCGGCACGCCGGCCAGATCCTCGACGAACCGGACGTAGTCACGCGCCGCGCCGGGTAGATCCTCGATGCGCGCCGCGCCGTCGATCTCGACGCCCCAGCCCGGCACGGTGTCGTAGACGGGACGGACCTTGTGCAGCACGGACTGGTGGTAGGGCACGTGCTCGTACCGGGTGCCGTCCTCACCTTCGTACGCGACACACACCTTCAGCTCGGACAGCGGCGAGAGCACGTCGAGCTTCGTGATCGCGATCTCCGTGCACGTGTTGAGGCGTACGGCATGCCGGAGCATCACCCCGTCGAGCCACCCGGGGCGGCGGCGCCGGCCGGTGTTGGTGCCGTATTCACCGCCGCGATCGACGAGCAGGTCACCGTCCGCGTCGCCTTCGTACAGCTCGGTGGGGAACGGGCCGCTTCCGACGCGCGTCACGTACGCCTTCGTGACGCCGACGACGCGGTCGATCGCGCGCGGGCCCACGCCGGCGCCGGTGCACACGCCCCCCGCCACCGGATTGCTCGAGGTGACGAACGGGTACGTGCCGTGGTCGAGGTCGAGGTACGTTGCCTGCGCTCCCTCGAAGAGCACGCGCTGACCGGCGTCCAGGGCGTCGTGCACGAGGTGCACGGTGTCGGCGATGAGTGGCTCGAGTCTCGGGACCAGCCCCAGGTACCGGTCGCAGATGTCGCCGGCGGCCAGCGGCAGCCGGTTGTACACCTTGGCGAGGACGCCGTTCTTCTCGCGCAGCACGAGCTCGAGCTTCTCGCGGAAGATCTTGGCGTCCAGAAGGTCCTGGACCCGCAGGCCCACGCGCAGCGCCTTGTCGGCGTACGCGGGACCGATGCCGCGCTTGGTCGTTCCGAGTTTGTTCTTGCCCAGGTAGCGCTCGGTAACACGGTCGAGCTCCTGGTGGTACGGCATGATCAAGTGCGCGTTCCCGGAGATGCGTACTCGCCGCGTGTCGAGGCCTTTGCGTTCGAGCATGTCGAGCTCGGCGACGAGCACGGCGGGATCGACGACGACGCCGTTGCCGATCACAGGAGTGACGTAGTCGTACAGGACGCCGCTCGGCACGAGCTGGAGCGCGAAGACCTCGCCGTCCACGACGATCGTGTGCCCGGCGTTGTGCCCGCCCTGATAGCGGACGACCAGCTCACTCTCCTTGGCGAGGTAGTCGGTGAAGCGGCCCTTGCCTTCGTCGCCCCACTGGGTCCCGACGATCACCGTGCCGGGCACCGGAACCTCACAACGGTCGCAACAGCGATCACGTTGACGAGATCGTACTACGCCGCTCCGAATGTGACCCCCGACCGGAGCGCGGCGAGGTAGTCGCGGATGAAATGGGGAAGACCCGCTTCGGGAACCACCGTTCTGTCTCGCTGATTGCCCCGTCCGACAAGCGAGACCTGTCTAGCCGCGCTCCTCGTCCTCGGCCGGAACCCGCTGGGCCTGCTCCACGGCGTCCGCCTCGGGCGCCTCGGGATCGTCGCTGACCGCGCCGATCTCCTCGTCGTCGTCCTCGGGGAAGGCCTCGAGATCCTGCTCGTACGCGTCCGCCTCGGGAACCTCGTCGCGCTCCATAGCGTCCGTCCTACCCCGTTTCCGGGCCGCCCACAACGCGTTTCCCCGGGCGGGATCCCGCGGCCTAACTGACGCGGGCGGGCTCGCCCTTCGTGAAGACGAGCCCGTCTGGCGAGGCATCGACGACGATCGTGTCGCCGTCGCCGAACTCGCCCTGCAGCAACCGCAGCGCGATCGGGTCCGCAACCTCCCGCTGGAGCACGCGCTTCAGAGGGCGGGCTCCGAAGTCGGGGTCGTAACCCACACGGGCGACGTGCGCCCGCGCATCGTCCGTGAGCACGAGCTCGAGGTTGCGCTCGGCCAGCCGCTCCTGGAGCCGCTGGACCTGGAGCCCCACGATCTGCTCGATGTGCCGCTCGTCGAGGCGGTGGAAAACCACGATCTCGTCGACTCGATTGAGGAACTCCGGCTTGAAGTGAGCCCGCATGGCCGCCAGCACCGTGGCCTCGTCGGCACCGCCGCCGAGGTTGCTCGTCATGATGAGCACGGTGTTCGTGAAGTCGACCGTGCGCCCCTGGCCGTCGGTCAGACGTCCGTCGTCCATGATCTGGAGCAGCACGTTGAAGACGTCCGGATGCGCCTTCTCGATCTCGTCGAGCAGGATGACGGCGTACGGACGGCGGCGCACGGCCTCCGTGAGCTGACCGCCTTCCTCGTACCCGACGTAGCCGGGCGGCGCGCCCACGAGGCGCGACACGTTGTGCTTCTCCTGATACTCCGACATGTCGATGCGCACCATCGCGTGCTCGTCGTCGAACAGGAAGTCGGCGAGCGAGCGCGCGAGCTCGGTCTTCCCCACACCCGTCGGGCCGAGGAAGAGGAACGAGCCGATGGGGCGGTTCGGGTCGGACAGACCGGCTCGGGAGCGCCGGATCGCGTTCGCGACCGCGCGCACGGCGTCGTCCTGGCCGATCACGCGCTCGTGCAGCACCTCCTCGAGGCGCACGAGCTTCTGCATCTCCCCCTCCATCAGGCGCGTCACCGGGATGCCGGTCCACTTGGAGACGATCTCGGCGACGTCCTCCTCGTCGACCTCCTCCTTGAGCATCTGCTGGTCGCTCTGGAGCTCGTTGAGGCGCGCCGTCTTCTCCTCGATCTCCGACTCGAGCTCCCGCATCGTGGCGTACCGGAGCTGAGCCGCGCGCTCGAGGTCGCCCTCTCGCTCGGCCCGCTCCGCCTCGGTGCGGGCGTTCTCGAGCTGCTCCTTGAGGTCGCGGATCTCGGTGATCGCCCGCTTCTCGTTCTCCCAGTGGGCGACCATCGCCGACCGCTGTTCCTCGAGCTCGGCCAGCTCGGCCTCGAGCGCCTCGAGCCGCTGCTTCGACACGGCGTCGGTCTCCTTGGCGAGGGCCGCCTTCTCGATCTCCAGCTGCCGGATCCGGCGCTCGACGACGTCGACCTCGAACGGCATCGAGTCGATCTCGATGCGCAACCGCGACGCGGCCTCGTCGACGAGGTCGATCGCCTTGTCGGGTAGCTGACGTCCCGTGACGTACCGGTGCGACAGCACGGCGGCGGCGACGAGCGCGGCGTCCTGGATCCGCACACCGTGGTGGACCTCGTAGCGCTCCTTGAGCCCGCGCAGGATCGCGATCGTGTCGTCGACCGTCGGCTCGCCCACGTACACGGGCTGGAACCGGCGCTCGAGGGCGGCGTCCTTCTCGATGTGCTTGCGGTACTCGTCGAGCGTCGTGGCGCCGATGAGGCGCAGCTCGCCCCGGGCGAGCATCGGCTTGATCATGTTGCCGGCGTCGACCGCGCCTTCGGCTCCGCCGGCGCCGACGATCGTGTGCAGCTCGTCGATGAAGCTGATGATCTCGCCCTCGGCGTCGCCGATCTCCTTGAGCACGGCCTTGAACCGCTCCTCGAACTCACCTCGGTACTTCGAGCCGGCGACCATCGAGCCGATGTCGAGCGCGACGAGGCGCTTGTTGCGGAGGCCCTCGGGAACGTCGCCCTCGACGATGCGGCGCGCGAGGCCCTCGACGATGGCGGTCTTGCCGACACCGGGCTCGCCGATGAGCACGGGGTTGTTCTTCGTACGGCGGCTCAACACCTGGATGACGCGACGGATCTCCTCGTCGCGCCCGATCACCGGGTCGAGCTTGCCCTTGCGCGCCTCCTCGGTGAGGTCACGTCCGTAGCGCTCGAGCGCCTGGTACTGGTCCTCGGGGTTCTCGCTGGTGACCCGGTGGCTTCCGCGTACGTCCTTGAGGGCGGAGAGGACCGCGTCGTGGGTGACGCCGAGGCCGCGCAGGAGGTCACCGACACCGCCGGTCACTTCGGTCATCGCGAGCAAGATGTGCTCGGTCGACAGGTAGTCGTCGTCGAGGCCGGTGCGCTCCTGATCGGCAGACTCGAGGATGCGATACGCGTCCTGCGACAGTTGGGCCTGCTGCGCCGTCTGGCCGTACACCTGGGGCTGGGCGCGCAGGGCGTCGTCGACCTTGTCCCGAACCGTCTTGGCCGGCACGCCGAGCCGCTCGAGCACCGGGAGCACCACGCCCTCGGGCTGGCTGACCAGCGCCGCCAGCAGGTGCTCGGGCGTCACCTGGCTGTGGTTCTGCTCCCGCGCCAGGGTCTGCGCGGCCTGGAGCGCTTCCCCGGTCTTGCGTGTGAATCGGTTCGGGTCGAGGGGCACGGGGCTACCTCCGTGTGGTCAACGTTCCGGCAAGGTTGACAACACCATTGTCAACTTTATTCCTCCGGGTCGCTCCCTATCTGCGCACCCGAACCACGGTCTTGCTCACCGGCACGAGGTCCCGGCGGTACTTGCGGCGCACCCTCTCCTCGGTCTCCGCGACCTCGCGGCGGGCCGCTCGCAGATGCGCCCGCAGCTGCTCGACCTCGTCCTCGGCCGCGTCGAGCGCGGCCTCGAGCTCGAGGATGCGCTTCACCCCGGCGAGACCGACACCTTCGTTGGTGAGCTCCTGGATGTGCTGCAGCAGCTCGATGTCGCGGTCGGAGTACCTCCGGCTGCGACCCTCGGTCCGCTGCGGCTCGATGAGGCCCTTGCGCTCGTAGATCCGCAGCGTCTGTGGGTGCACGCCGGCCAGCTCGGCCGCGACCGAGATGATGTACAGGGCTCGCTCGTTGTCATCCATCCTTCTCACACTCCCAGGTGCTCACGCGGGTTCTCCGTGAGCGCACTTCCCAGGTCTTCGATCGCCTTCTTGGCTGCCCCATCCAGCTTCTTCGGCACGACGACGTCGAACGTCACCAGCAGATCACCGGCGCTTCCCTTGCCGGTGTCGATCCCACGGCCGCGCACCTTCACGGTCTTGCCGCTCTGTGTGCCGGCCGGCACCTTCACGGTCACCGGCTTGTCGAGCGTCGGCACCTTCACCTGTGTGCCCAACGCGGCCTCGGTGAACGTGATCGGGACGCGAACCGTGAGGTCCTTGCCCTTGCGCCCGAAGATCGGGTGATTCCCGACGTGCACCACGACGAACAGGTCTCCCGGCGGCCCACCGTTCGCGCCCGCTCCGCCGCGGTTCGCCACCCGGATGCGCTGACCGTCGTCGACGCCGGCCGGGATCCGTACCTTCACGTCGCGCCGGCGCCGCTCCACCCCGGTGCCGCCACACTGGTGGCACGGATCCTTGATGATCGTCCCGCGCCCCGCGCACTGCGGGCAGACCTGCGAGAACGAGAACGGGCCCTGGTCGACGAGGATCTCGCCACTGCCGCCGCACTGGGGACACACATCGGGCGTGGTCCCGGGCTCGGCGCCCGAACCGTGGCACACCGAACACACCGCGTCGGCGGTGAAGCTCACACTCGTCGTGACACCGTGCACGGCGTCGAGGAAATCGAGGTGGAGCTCGGTCTCGAGGTCGGCGCCGCGTTGCGGACCAGCCTGGCGGGACGCGCCACGGCGGCGGCCCCGCCCGCCGCGGCCGAACAAGCCGCCGAGCAGGTCGCCGAGGCCGCTGTCCTCGTCGAACTGGAACGTCTGGAACCCGCCCGGCCCACCGGGCCCGAACCCACCCGAACCGCCGAACCCGCCGGGACCGAACGGACCCCCGCCCGAGGCCACCATCTGGCGGACCTCGTCGTACTCCTTGCGTTTGTCGGCGTCGCCGAGCACGTCGTAGGCGGCGGAGACGGACTTGAACTTCTCCTCCGCCTCCTTGTTCCCGGGGTTGGCATCCGGGTGGTGCTGCTTCGCCAGCTTGCGGTAGGCGCGCGTGATGTCCTTCTCGGACGCAGACTGCGGAACGCCGAGCACGTCGTAGTAATCGGTTTCGAACCACTCACGCTGCGGCGCCATGGCGCGCTACCTCGTGACCTTCACCATCGCCGGACGGAGCACCCGGCCCTTCAGCGTGTAGCCGGTGCGGAGGACATCGGTCACGACGGGCTCGCCGTCACCCTCCTCCTGCATGACCGCCTCGTGGACGTTCGGGTCGAACGGCTTGCCCTCCGCCTCGATGCGCGACAAGCCCGCCTTCTCGATGACCCCGAGGAGCTCGGCGTAGACGAGCTCGACGCCCTTGCGCACGTTCTCGGCGTCGGTGCCGGCCGTGTCAGCGTTCTTCAAGGCAAGCTCGAAGGAGTCGAGGACGGGGAGCAGCCGCTCGATCAATCCCTCCGTGGCCCGGTCGACGAGCGCGGTCTGCTCCTTGATCACACGCTTCCGGTAGTTCTCGAAATCGGCTTGCACGCGCCGGAGCATGCCGAGGTACTCGTCACGCTCCGACTCGAGCTGCGACAAGCGCGCGAGGTCGGCCTCGACCTCCGACGCCGCGGCCTCCTCTTCGGAAACCGCGGCCTCGTCGGCGTCGCGCGGCGGCATCCTGTCGTCGGCCACCGTCACGCGCCCTTCTGCTCGTCGTCATCGACGATCTCGGCGTCGGCGACCTCGTCGTCGGACGGCTGTGACGATCCGGTCGGCCCGGCGCCGCCGCCCGCGTCACCGGCTGCACCGGGCTGCTGGCTCTGAGCCGCCTGCTGGTACAGCCGCTGCGCGAACTCCTGGCTTGCCGCCAAGAGCTCCTCGTGACCGCGCTTCACCGCTTCGATGTCGGAGCCGGCCAGGGCGTCCTTGAGCGCCTTCAGCTTCTCCTCGATCTTCTGGCGCTCGTCGCCAGAGACGTTGTCGGCCTGCTCCTTGAGCAGCTTCTCCGTCTGGAACACGAGCGAGTCGGCATTGTTGCGAGTCTCGGCCTCTTCGCGACGCTTCCGGTCCTCCTCGGCGTGTGCCTCGGCATCCTTGACCATCTGGTCGATGTCGTCCTTCGACAGCGCGGTGCCGCCCGTGATCGTCATCTGCTGCTCCTTGCCGGTGGCAAGGTCCTTCGCAGACACGTTCACGATCCCGTTGGCGTCGATGTCGAAGGTGACCTCGACCTGCGGCACGCCCCGCGGCGCCGGCGGGATGCCGACGAGCTGGAACTTGCCGAGCGTCTTGTTGCGGTAGGCCATG
>DATFXL010000114.1:0-12572 GCA_035316025.1 Acidimicrobiia bacterium | reverse complement strand
CGCCCGAGGTCGAGGAAGCGCTCGCCCGCGGGCACGGCATCGGCGAGGCGAACCGCCAGGTCGTCCGGCAGATGGGCGAGGACGGCTGGCTCGGCATCGGCTGGCCCAAGGAGTACGGGGGCCAGGGCCGCTCGGCGATCGAGCAGTTCATCTTCTTCGACGAGTCGATGCGGGCCGGGGCACCGGTTCCGATGCTGACGATCAACACCGTCGGGCCGACGATCATGGACTTCGGCACCGACGAGCAGAAGGCCGATTTTCTCCCCAAGATCCTCAAGGGCCAGATCCACTTCTGCATCGGCTACACCGAACCGGGCGCCGGCACCGACCTCGCCGCCCTGACGACGCGGGCCGTGCGCGACGGCGACGAGTACGTCATCAACGGGCAGAAGATGTTCACGAGCCTCGCCGGCGGCGCCGACTACTGCTGGCTCGCCGTCCGCACCGACCCCGAGGCGAAGAAGCACAAGGGCATCTCGATGCTCATCGTCCCGATGGACACCCCCGGCATCAAGCTCATGCCGATGGACCTGATGAGCGAGCACGACATCAACCAGGTCTTCTATGACGACGTGCGCGTCCCTGCGAGCGCGCTCGTCGGGGGCGAGAACAACGGATGGGGCCTGATCACGAATCAGCTCAACCGCGAGCGGGTGACGCTGTGCTCGTCGGGGATCATCGAGCGCGCGCTGACCGACACGCGCCGGTGGGCGCAGGAGACGAAGCTCGCCGACGGTCGGCGCGTCATCGATCAGGAGTGGGTGCAGGTGCACCTCGCCCGTGTCCACGCCCGGCTCGAGTTCCTGCGCCTCGCCAACTGGAAGGTGGCGTGGGACGCCACACAGAAGCGACTCGACGTCGCCGACGCGTCGACGATCAAGGTGTTCGGGACCGAGTTCTACCTCGAGGCGTTCCGGCTGATGTTCGAGATCATCGGCCAGCCGGGGTATCTGAAGGAAGGCTCGCCCGACTCGGTGCTCAAGTCGCGCCTCGAGCGCTACTACCGGAGCTTGATCATCCTGACGTTCGGCGGCGGCGTGAACGAGGTGCAGCGCGACCTGATCGCGGTGTTCGGTCTCGACATGCCGATGGCGAAGCGCTAGCGGAGGAGAGATGGACTTCGCACTCACCGAGGAGCAGCAGGCGACGCGCGACCTCGCCCACCAGATCCTCACCGACCGCGAGACGCACGAGCACCTGAAGGAGATCGAGGCCGGCGGCGAGGGCTTCGATCGCGACACGTGGGGCGAGCTCGCCAAGGCGGGACTGCTCGGGATCGCGCTGCCCGAGGACGTCGGCGGCAGCGGCCTCGGCTTCGTGGCTTTGTGCCAGCTGCTCGAGGAGGTCGGCCGCACCGTCGCGCCCGTGCCCGTTGTACAGACGGTCGTGCTGGGCGGGCTGCCGATCGCACAGTTCGGCGGCGAGGAGCAGCGCCGGCGGTGGCTCCCCGGCGTCGTGAGCGGCGAGATGGTGTTGACGGCGGCGCTCGTCGAGCTCGGGACCGATCCGGTGCACCCGACGACGACCGCCACGCGCGACGGCTCGGGGTTCCGGCTCGACGGCGTGAAGGTGTGCGTCCCGGCTGGGCTGTCGGCCGACTTCGTGCTCGTCCCGGCGGCGTCGACCGACGGGTCGATCGGCGTCTTCGTGGTCGATCCGACCGCGACCGGCGTCACCGTCGATCGTGAGGACACGACCAGCGGCATCCCCCAGGCGCGCATCGAGCTCGACGGCGCCGTGGTCGGGGACGACGAGACCCTCGTCTTCGGGCCGTCGGGAAGCGAGGCGCTCGAGTGGATCATCGAGCGCGCCACCGCTGCGCTCTGCGCGGTCGCGACCGGCGTCTGCGAGCAGGCCCTGAAAATGACGGCCGAGTACACGAAGACGCGCGAGCAGTTCGACCGTCCGATCGCGACGTTCCAGGCCGTCGGACAGCGCGCCGCCGACGCCTACATCGACACCGAGGCCATCCGCCTCACGGCGCTCCAAGCGGCCTGGCGGCTCGAGGAAGGGCTCCCGGCGACGGCCGAGGTGGCGGTGGCGAAGTTCTGGGCCGCCGACGGAGGGCAGCGTGTCGTGCACGCCGCCCAGCACCTGCACGGCGGCATCGGCGTCGACCGCGACTACCCGCTGCACCGCTACTTCCTCTGGGCCAAGGAGCTCGAGCTCACCCTCGGCGGCACCACACCGCAGCTGCTCAGGCTGGGCGGCATCCTCGCCGCGGAGCCGGTCTGAACGGTCCGCAACGGATCGCCGTCGAGCGCGACGGGTTGCAGATCGGCGCGCTCGACTGGGGCGGAGACGGTCCGCCACTGGTGCTCCTTCACCCGAACGGGTTGGGCGCCGGCTTCTTCGAGCCGTTGGCGCTCGCCGTCCGTGACACGTTCCGTCCCGTCGCCGTGGATCTACGCGGCCACGGCGCGACGAGCACCCCTCGGACGCGTGCCGGATTCGCGTTCGCCGAGATGGCCGCCGACGTGCTCGCCGTGCTGGACGAACTCGGCATCGACGAGACCGCGGCGGTCGGGGAGTCGCTGGGCGGCGGCGTGTCGGTGCTCGTCGACGAACAGCGGCCCGGTGTCATCGGCAAGCTGCTCCTGTGCGAGCCCGTCGCCTTCGCGCCCGACGGCAAGACGCTGCGCCCGCCCGGCACCGGGCACGGTGACGGCGGCAACTACATGTCCACCATCGCGCGGAAGCGGCGCGCGGTATGGCCGGACAGAGGCGCGGTCTACGAGTCGTACCGGAGCCGTCCGCCGTTCGACGCCGTCGCGCCCGAGGCGCTCGCGGCGTACGTCCACTGGGGATTCGTCGACCGGCCCGACGGGCAGGTCGAGCTGGCATGCGCGCCCGAGGTCGAGGCCACGATCTTCGAAGTGTCGGGCGAGCCCATCGGCGCGCCGGCGGCGTGGGCACACCTCAGCGATCTCACCGCCGACGCCGTTCTCGCGTGCGGCGCGCAGAGCGAGCTGCCGGCGGAGTGGTTCGCGGCGCAGGCGGAGCATGCCCGTGCGCCGCTCGTGCAGCTGACCGGCGGCCACTTCTTCCTGCAGGAAGACACCGAGCGCGCGGCGCGGCTCGTCCGCGACCATCTCGCGGCCCGGTGCGGCCACCGCTAGACCGCTCCCAGGCCCTCCTTATCGGAGTCGTTGACGCAAGTCGGGGGGCAGTGGGTCAGGCTTCATGCTCATCCAGAGGACGGCCTCGAGCGCGGGCCCGGCGACATCGATGGTGCTCAGGTCGAGCGACGCGGACATGGCTACTGCCGGCGCAGGAGCGGCGGAGATGACGTCACTGACGCGTTCGTCGATGAATGGCGGGCCCGGGTCCACCTCGTAGGGCGCGAGGTCCGAAGGAGTCAGTCGGGAAGCACGGTCCTTGTCTTGGAAGAACTCGTAGATCGGTGCCGCGTTCTGGTCGTAGGAGGACAGGGGTGGCAGCCCCAGGATGAGCTCGATCGTTCGGATCACATCGGCCTGGTCGTGCCGGGTGTGTCCCATGTAGCCGGGCGTCCTCTTCGACCCCTGGTGGCGCGCGTAGGGGCTGATCGTCAGGAGGATGTTGCGATGCCCGTCGACGTGGTCGGGCCCGTCCTGGCTGTCGTCTTCGACGACGAACACGGCCGTGTTCGGCCAGTACGCGGACCGCGAGAGCGCGGACACGATCATGCCCAGGCCGACGTCGTTGCGTGCGATCTCGGCGCGGGGCGTGAACGGACCCTGGAAGCCGTGGGTGTGATCACCGGACAACGTCAGGTAGGTGAAGTTGGGCAGCGACTGTTGTGCCGGATCACCGATCTGCTGACCTTGCGGATCGAGCCCGACACTGTTCAAGAAGCTCTCGGCCGACGATCGGTTGTCGGCCACGAAGGTCGACGAGTAGCCCAGCTCCTGGTCTTGGGGTGGGATCTCGGCGCACTCCGGGCCCGGTCCGCCACCGGACACTCCGTCGAACTCTCCGTAGTCGCGGAATGTGAACGAGCCGCGGCTCGCCTCCTGCTTCTTGAGTGCCGCTTGGAACAACGTGCAACCACGGGGTGTCGCCACGCCGGCGGAGTCGTCAGAACGCCGCGTGCGGTCGGAGTAGTAGTGCGGCCACGACCGCTCGAGGTAGTCGGTGACATTGGCGGCCGCCGTCCACCAGTGTCCCTGGGCGCTGACCTCCCCGTCGGAGAAGAACCGGTCCGACGTCCCGAACTGCGCGGCGAGCTTGTGCGCGTTCGGAGTCGCCGGTGCCAAGATCTCGTAGTTCGGGTCGGCGTCGACGTCGCGGCGTGAGCGGCCGAGGTCGCCGAACACCTGGTCGAAGGTCCGGTTCTCGCGCACGATGTAGACGACGTGCGTGATCGGAGAGCGTCCGCCGTCGCGCGGTGGAATCGGATTGTGAGCCGATCGCTCCGTACTCGAAGCCACGACGCGTAGGTTCGATCGGACACGCGATGTCGCATCCGCCAAGTCATCCGAGCCAGGCGCCGGGATCACGCTCACGAGACCAGCCATGTTGTCTCCGACGTAGTAATAGGAGGTCGGAACCCGGCTCCCTGGCGCCGGCGGCGTCGGTCCATTCGAGGGGTAGCGGCTGCCGAGGCCCTTTGCCGCCACCGCAAGCACACGCTTCCGAGGAGCGTCGAACCCCACCGCAGTCGGGTACCAACCGGTGGGAACCGCTCCTGCGACCGACCACCGCCGGCCGTGACGGTCCAGGACGGCGACGGCGTTGTCGCCGGCGAGCGCCACGTAGGCACGCTTCGAATCAGGCGTGATCGCGATCGCATTCGGGGTCGCGCCCCAGCGCTCGTGGTTCAGCGTGCGGAGTGGCGTCATCTGTTGCACATGCTGCGTGGCTGCGTCGACGACCGATACTGAGTCCTGGTTCGCGTTCGCCACCAGCAATTGCTTTCCGTCCGGCGTCAACGCGAGAGCAGTCGGATGATCACCGACCGCGATGCTCGCGGCGGCGGATGCTCCTAGTGCCCCGAGGGAGACGACGGACAGTGAATTCGTGCCTTGGCAGGCAACGAACGCTCCGTCGCCCGCTCGGGAGACAACGACATCGGACGGGTAGCACTTCGTCGGCATGTCGCTCAACGGCAAGCGCTGCTGAACCGTCAGGGTCGCGGTGTCAACGACGATGACTTCATCGCCGAGCTCCGTCGTCACCAACAGCCGGCTGCCATCGGGGGTTACTGCGATGCCCCGCGTAAACCTGCCCGCCGGCCTCGCGGTAAGCAACGATGTCCCGGTCGTCGAGACGGACAAGGTCCGCGGCGGCGAAACGAGCGACGTGCCCTGCACGGAGAAGTCGTACACTGCGTCGTTCTCGCCGCCCGTTGCGTACAGATGTCCGCCGTCGGGACTGAACACGACGCCGCCGCCGAAGTAGTTGTGCTGCGGCTGCATCGGGTCGCGCACCGTCGGCACGGCAGTTACGAGCGTCGTCCGTCCGGAACGGAGATCGATGACCGACAGTGACTGGTCGGGCGCAGGTGTCTGCGGGTCTCCGACCAACGGCGCCGGATACAGATTGCACTGGTTGGCTTTTCCGAGATCGTCACAGAACGAGCCCATCCCGCCCCTGAGCCCGGCTCCCGTCCCCGTATTGGCGACGACGGCGATCCCGTTCTTCGAGCTCACGGCGATGCCGCTCGGAAAGTCACCGACGTCGATCTGTCGACCCATCGGCGTCACTCGGCGGCCGTTCGGCAGAACGACCGGCTTGTCGGTCCGACTCACAGAGCGTGCACCCGATGCCGCCGCGACGGGCACTCCGGCAGTCAGGACGAACAGCGCGCAAAGCAAGCACAGCAGCGGGCCCTTGGCGAAGAGGGAGCTGCCCCGCCGCCTCGTCGCCGGGTGCGGGCGCGGTCTCATCGGCGCGCACGCTACGACCACGCGCGTGCTCGGTCGAAAAACCGAACCACGCCCGGGGGCGGAATCACCTGGTATTCAGGCCAACGACACGCACGCGTCACCGGGCGCCGTTCGCCTGCTGGCCACCTCGTCCGCGAGCATCGGGCATGACTGACGCCGACCGGCTCGACCGGGTCGAATCGGTCGAGGCGATCCGGCAGCTCGTGAGCCGGTACGCCCTCGCCACTGACTCCCGCGACCTCGACGCGCTCGTCGAGCTGTTCGTCGACGACGTCCAGGTCGGCGCCGAAGCCCGGGGGCGAGACGCGCTGCGCACCTTCTTCGAACGGTCGCTGCGGGAAGTCGGCATCACGATCCTGTTCGTCGGCAACCACGTCATCGACTTCGACCACGACGACCACGCCCGCGGCGTCGTCTACTGCCGGGGCGAGGTGCAGGTCGACGACCGCTGGGTGGTCCAGGCCATCCAGTACCGCGACACCTACGAGCGCCGAAACGGCGTGTGGTACTTCGTCCGCCGCAAGCACTTGCTCTGGTACGGCGCCGACCTGGGCGAGTCGCCCCTCGGGCTGCCGCCGGCGAACTGGCCCGAGCACCACACCGGCCGCGGCGAGCTGCCCGAGGCGTGGGAGAGCTGGCGCGAGTTCTGGCGGCCTTGACCCAGCCGAGTGGACAAGATATTTTGTCCAGGCAGATTTCCCCTCCCTGGGAGCGGCCGTGGCCCAGCCGGTGCACGTCGTCGACGATCTCGAAGCGCTGCAGGTCCTCGGCCACCCGCTCCGGGTGCGCATCCTCGAGCGGTTGCGGGAGCCGGGATCGGCGGCGACCGTCGCCCGCGAGGTCGGCGAGACCCGGCAGAAGGTCAACTACCACCTGAAAGAGCTCGAGCGCGTCGGGCTGGTGGCGCCGATCGGCGAGCGACGCGCCGGCAACTTCATCGAGACGCTGTACGAGGCCGCCGGCCGCAGCTTCCTCGTGGCACCGAGCGTGGCCTGGTCCGACCGGCGCCGGGTCGACGCCCTGCGCCAGCAGCACTCGCTCGAGAACCTCGTGATGGTGGGCGCTCAGCTCCAGCGGGACGCGATCTCGCTGCTCGACCGGGCCGCGTTCGATGGCGAGGCGATCGCCAGCGCGGCGGTCGAGGCGGACGTCCACTTCGCCGACGAACGCGACCGGGGCGAGTTCCTCGAGGAGTACCTCGCCACGGTGCAGAAGCTGTGTGATCGGTACGGCGCGCGGGACGGCTTGCCGTACCGGATCGTCCTGGCGGCGCACCCGTCGTCCGACGGAGAAAGGGCAGAGCCATGAGCAACGACTACGAGAAGACGTTCTCGGTCCGGGTGCCGCCCGAGCGCGCGTTCCGGGCATTCACCGATCCGAACGAGCTCGAGCAATGGTTCACCCCGAAGTTCGATGCCGACGCCGAGGAGGGCGCGCCCGGCGTGAAAGCCGACGCCGCCAGCCCGGGCGGTGAGGTGCACTTCGAGGTCACCCAGATCAAGGGCGACGAGCTGCTCTGCTACCGGCAGTGGGCGGCGGACCCCAACACGGGCATCGACGTGACCGTGGTGTTCGAGCCGGTCGAGGGCGGCACGCGGATCACCGTCACGCACGCCGGCTTCGGAGGAGACTCGATCCTCAAGAGCGACTCCGTCCGCAACGGCATGTTCGAGAACTATGCCGACCTCATGCTGTACCTCGACCACGGCGTCAGCTTCCCTCGGCACCGCGACATCACGACCGACGCCTGGCTCGGCGCGCTGTTCCTCGACGCCGGCCCGGGCGCCGAGGTGGCAAACGTCGAGTCGGGCGGCTTCGCCGACCAGGTCGGCTTGCAGCCGGGCGACATCCTGTTGCAGCTCGGCGCAGGCCCGGTCTTCGGCAACCGTGAGGTCATGTTCTTCCTGCGCGAGCACGACGTCGGCGACGTCGTCAGCGCGGTCTGGGCGCACGACGGGACAATCCAACGCGGCACGGGCGCGCTGACGAAGCGCGACCTGCTCGCCTTTGCCCACAACGCCTGACCTACTCCGGGAGGAGCACCTCCACCGCCCCGTTACGAACGCGGGCCGGGTACGTGGCGATGGGGCGCATGGCCGGCGGCGTCGCCGGCTCGCCGTCGCGCACGTCGAAGCGCGATCCGTGACGCGGGCACTCGATGAAGTGCCCGCGCAGCCGCCCCTCGCCCAACGGACCGCGGTCGTGCGAACACGTGTCGGCGATGGCGTACACGTCGCCGGCGATGTTGCACACGAGGACGGCCTGGCTGTCGATCACGCATCGGCGCGAACGGCCCGAAGCCAGGTCGTCGAGCGCGATGACGAACCGGTAGGGACGTCCGTCACCCATCGAACAAGTACTCGTCGAGGACGCGGTGGAAGTGGCGGATCCTCCGTTCCTGATGAGCGAGGTAGAGCCCGGGATAGCCGCGCGACCGCATCCCGGCCTGGACGGGCGGAGCCGCGGCGGCGTCCTGCTGCAGGGCGAGGTGGAGCTTGCGCTCCGTTCCGTCGCCGAAGACGCAGTCGATCCGGTCCGGCCGGGGCGGTGGGTCCACGCCGGCGGGAAGCCGCACGTACGTCTGGTACTCCCAGTACATCCGTCCCGGGTCGGTCGGGTGCGGAGCATGGCGGAAGAACCAGAAGTGGTCGGCGGAGATGTTCAGCGTGATGTTCGGGAAGATGAAGTAGTGGAAGTCGTCGGTGAGCTGCTCGTCGGAGAGCGCGTCGTAGGCGAGGCCGTTCCGGCGCCCGTGCTCCCGCTTGGCCTCGAACAGCGCAGGACGGACGTCGCCGAGCCGGCCGTCGAACAGGTCAGCGTCAAGGCCGGCCCCTTCCATGATCACGCGCATCATCGCCGTCACCTGGTGGCGGTCCCGGTACCCCTCCCGTTCCGCGAGCTCGTCGGTCCAGCGCGGGCTCGGGTAGCCGACGCGGAACAGGAACCGGCTGTGGCGGCCGAGAATGTCGACCGGGCAGTCGACGTCGTCGGTGAACGACAGCAGCTCGGGGTGGATGCCCTGGACGTGGTACACCTCGTTGAAGGCGTCGACGCCCACCTTCCAGTTGCACTCCCAGAGCATCCGGATGTCCTCGACGAGGTGGTAGTTGGCGCCGAAGTCGTAAGGGTCGAGGTGCTCGGGAACGGGACCGAGATAGTCGCGCAGCGGCTCGGCATTCGCGTCCATGTTCACGAACACCCATCCGTTCCACGTCTCGCACGGGAGGTCGGCCAGGCAGACTCTCCCAGTCGGGTCACCCTGCGGGAAGTCGCCGGCGTCCGGCACCCACGTGACGTCGCCGTCGAGCCCGTAGGTCCACAGGTGGTACGGGCACTGCAACTCGGACGCGTGACCGGGGCCGGCCTCGCGCAAGCGGCGTCCTCGGTGCTGGCACGTGTTGTAGAAGGCACGCACGCGCTCCGGCTCCGACCTGACGACGATGATCGACTCCGGGCCGAGGTCGAACACGAAGTAGTCGCCGACCTCGGGGATGTCGGACACCGGGCCGGCGAGATTCCACGCCCGGGTCCACATTCGATCCCACTCGAGCGCCATGAACTCGGCGCTGAGGTAGCGATCCTTGAGGATGAGGTCGGTGCCGAGGTCGGGCTCGGGAAGCTTCCCGGTCGGCGTGCGACGGGTCGCGTCGACGGCCATGGCCGCGAATGGTAACCACGCCCGTCCGTACAATGTCCCGCCATCAACGTCCTGATGGTGTGCACGGGGAACGCGTGCCGCTCGCCGATGGCAGCGGCGATCCTGCAGCTGCGCCTGGCCGAACGGGGTGTCGACGCGCAGGTCACGTCGGCGGGAACCCGCCCGTGGAGCCAAGGCGCCACGGAAGACGCGGTGGCGGTCATGCGGGAGCACGGCCTGGAGATCTCGGAGCACGAGAACCGGAAGCTGACGCGCGACATGGTGCAGGAAGCGGACCTCGTACTCGGAATGACCCGCGATCACGTCTCGATCGCGAACGCCCGCAACCCTGACGCCCGCCGGCGCACGTTCCTCGTCGGCGAGCTGGCGCGCCTCGGCGCCGAGGTCGGTCCCCGGAGCGAGTCCGAAGCGGTGTCGACGTGGGTCGCGCGCGCTGCCGCCGTCCGTCCGCTTCGTCGTCCGTTGGGGCGGGCAATGGACGAGATCTCCGATCCTGCCGGTCAACCCATCGACGTGTACCGGCGAACGGCGGACGAGCTCGACGCGCGGCTCACCGAGATCGCCGGGCTCCTCGCCGGCGTGCCTCCGCCGGCGCGGAGGCGGCCGCGTGGCGGACCGCCGGAGCAACGCGGCAGCTCGCGACGGCGATAATGAAGCCTATGGCCGTCGAGTTGGACCTGGGCACGCTCACGCCCAATCAGGCGGCGCGGCGGCAGAGCGTCATCGACGCCGCCATGAAGCTTGCCGCCGAAGGCGGTTACGACGCGGTGCAGATGCGCGACGTCGCCCGCGAGGCCGGCGTCGCGCTCGGGACCATCTACCGGTACTTCGCGTCGAAAGACCATCTCCTCGCGGCGTGTCAAGTCGAGTTCGCGCGCGCCGAGCAGCGCAAACTCGAGCGTCAGCCTCCTCGGGGTGATACGCCGGCCGACCGCGTCGTAGACGTGCTACGGCGCGCCACCCGCGCCCAGGAGCGCCAGCCGCAGCTGACGGCGGCCATGGTCACGGCGATCTCGTCGCCCGACCCGGCGGTTTCGGGCTGCCAGCGCGACGTCACCGCCGTGATGGCGGCGGTGCTCGCCGGGCCCATGCGCGACGTCGACCCGAAGCTCCGGCCCGGCATCGTCCGCGCCCTGTCGCACGTGTGGTTCTCGGCCCTGCTCGGCTGGGTGAACGGATGGACCAACGTCGGCGCCGTGGGCGAGGAGCTCGAGTCGGCGGCCCGCCTGTTGCTGCGTGACATCCGGTAGACAGCGCGAGATCACGACGGAGATATAGAGAGAGCGGTAACCGCACCCGGCTGGCCGCAGACTTAGAACCGGTTCTAGCCTGGTCGACGACTGGCGATCGAGGGGGAGAGGACATGCGCGAGCACCACCAGCTGTTCATCGGCGGCGAGTGGATGGACCCGGCCGGAACGGGCACCATCGACGTGATCTCCCCGCATTCGGAGGAGGTCGTCGGACGCGTCCCCGAGGGCACACCGGCCGACATCGACCGCGCCGTTGCCGTCGCTCGCGACGCTTTCGACAACAGTGAGTGGCCCCGCCTGTCGCTCGAGGAGCGCATGGCGGCGGTCCAGAAGTTCAGCGAGGCGTACGCCGCGCACATTCCCGACATGGCCGCCGTCATCACCGAGGAGATGGGGTCGCCGATCTCGTTCTCGAACCTCGCCCAGTCGCCGGCGCCGTGGATGATGCTCAACACGTTCCTGCAGGTCGGGGCCGAATACCCGTGGGAGGAGACGCGCCAAGGGGTTCTCGGCAGCGACGTGGTCGTGCGCCGCGAGCCAGTTGGTGTCGTCGGCGCCATCGTCCCGTGGAACGTGCCGCAGTTCGTGACGATGTCGAAGCTGGCGCCGGCGCTGATTGCCGGGTGCACCGTCGTCATCAAGCCGTCGCCCGAGACGCCGCTCGACGCCTTCTTGATGGCCGACATCCTCAACGAGGCCGGCATCCCGAAGGGTGTCGTGAGCATCATCCCCGCCGGCCGAGAGGTCGGTGAGTATCTCGTACGGCACCCCGGGGTCGACAAGATCGCCTTCACCGGTTCCACCGCCGCCGGTCGACGCATCGCGGCGATCTGCGGTGAGCAGTTGAAGCGGGTCAGCCTCGAGCTGGGCGGCAAGTCGGCCGCGATCATCCTCGACGACGCCGACCTGGCCGCAACGATCCAGGGGCTGAAGTTCGCTTCGCTGATGAACAACGGGCAGGCCTGCGTCGCGCAGACGCGGATCCTCGCCAGCCGCGACCGTCACGACGAGGTCGTGGACGCGCTGTCCGAGATGGTGGGCGCGCTCGCGGTCGGTGACCCACAGGACGATGCGACCGAGGTCGGCCCGCTGGTGGCGGAACGCCAGCAGGAGCGGGTCGAGAAGTACATCGCGCTGGGCCAGGAGGAAGGCGCCAAGGTCGCGGTGGGCGGCAACGGTCGGCCGTCCGGCCTCGAGAAGGGCTGGTACGTGAAGCCCACGGTGTTCTCGAGCGTCGACAACTCGATGCGCATCGCGCGCGAGGAGATCTTCGGGCCGGTGCTCGCCGTGATCCCGTACGACGATCCCGAGGACGCCGTCCGCCTCGCCAACGACAGCGAGTACGGCCTCGCCGGCTCGGTGTGGACGAACGACGTCGACCGTGGTCTCGAGATCGCCCGGCGCGTCCGCGCCGGCACGTACGGCGTGAACCAGTACACGATGGACTTCGTGGCACCGTTCGGCGGCTACAAGGCGTCGGGCATCGGCCGTGAGTTCGGCATCGAGGGGTTGACTCACTACATCGAGCTGAAGTCCATCGTGCCGCCCGCGGGTGCCTGAGGACGGGGCCCCAGACGATCCGACCGCCGCGTTCCGGGCCCGAGCGCGGGCGTTCCTCGAGGCGCACGCGCGCGCCCGCCGGAGTGGCGACGACGACTTCGCGCGCTTTCGCTTCCTCGGCGACCCGAGTCCCGAAGCCGACGCCGCCCACGTGCGCGCCTGCAAGGAATGGCAACGGACGTTGTTCGACAGCGGCTGGGCCGGCATCGCGTGGCCGGAGGAGTACGGCGGG
>DATFXL010000113.1:0-13515 GCA_035316025.1 Acidimicrobiia bacterium | reverse complement strand
GCTGCACGCCGCCCCCGGGGAGGCGTGCGCCCAGCGGATCGGGGACGGCGAGGACCCGCTCGCCGGCCAGCACCACCGGCCGGGCGCGCCGGGCTGCGTCGTCGAGGAGCTCGCGGGAGCGATCGTCCCGCCGGGGAAGTGTCGCCAGGGCCACCGCCGGACCATAAGCGAACATGTGTTCGATCCGCAAGTGGGCAGCCGCGCCCACAGGACCTACTTCTGGGGCTCGGGCGGTGCCTTGACCTCGATGCCGAGAGCCTCGAGGGCGCCCGGCGACCAGCCGGCGTCGTCGCCGTAGTAGCCGAAGAGGTGCTCGATGGTCTCGACGACCTTCGGCTCGAGCTCCGCCCACTGCTCGGGAGGCCCCTGCACCGTGACCACGCTCGAGTAGATCGTCACCTGCGTGGCGCCGAGGTCGAACAGGCGCCGAGCGAGCACGTCGGGGGGCCGGTCGCCCTCGGTGTCCTCGAGGCGGTGGTACCGCTCGATCTCCATACCGGTGAGCGACCGGTTGAGATCGAACAGCCGGACCGACGGCGACGCGCCTGGTCGGGCGGTGACGGTGATCTCCTGGCCCAATGCTTTCCTTTCTGGCTGTCGCAAGCTCCGGCTCGTGGGGGTCGGCACAGCCGTCGTTCCCGCGGCCGGAGAGGTTACGGCCTACGGCCTCCGGCCGAGCAGCTCGAGCAACGCGGTCTGGCGGTCGGCGCCGGGCTCCGTCTCGTGGTGGCTGCCGAAGGCGCCGCTCCCCAGCAGCAGGTCCTTCTGGGGCTCGATGACGGTCCAACACGCCTCCACGAGCTCGGGGTCGAGCGTCGGGTCCTGACCCGACGCCTTGGCGACGTCCCAACCGTGGATCAGCACGTCGATCAGCCGGTGCCCGGCGTACACCTCGCCCGGGACCGGCCCGTACGACACGGCGCAGGCCGCCTCCATCGCGCCCGGCGCGCGGAACGCCTCGCTGGCGGCACTCGCCGACTCGTCGTAGGCGGCGGTGGCGTCGTCGCCGAGCACATCGCCGTCGAGACGGTCGCCCACCTCCTCGATCGTCTTTCCCCGCGCCAGCTCACCTGCCCAGAAGTTGCCGCTCACGATGTGGTTGACGAGCTCTCTCACATCCCAGTCCTCGTCGGGCGTGGGCAACTGCCATTGGTCGCCGCGTATGCCGTCGACGTACCGGCGCGTCCGGGCCAGAGCCCGGTCGTGCAGCTCCGGAAGATCCAGTGCCATGTTCTTCCCTCCCTCAGAACAGGCGTCCGGGCGCCGGCGGCACCCCCCGCCAGCACAGGCCGTCCATGAAGATCCACGAGCGGCGATGGATCGCGCTCGGCCCGAACCACGCCAGGGCCGACTTGTGGACGGGGGCCGGGTACCCGACGTTCGACTCGAAGTCGTATGCCGGGTAGTGCTCGGCCTCCTCCCGCATGAGCGCGTCGCGGGTGACCTTGGCGACGCACGAGGCGGCCGCGACGGCGAGCGACGTCGAATCGCCCCGGACGACGGTGGTCACGCGGGATCCCAGCGCCAGATAGTCGTAGTTGCCGTCGAGGATGATGCGGTCGGGCTCGTACCCGAGCGCACCGAGCTGCGCCAGCGCTCGGCGCCCTGCCGTGCGCAAGGCGGCCGTCATGCCGAAGGCGTCGCACTCGTCGTAGGACGCGTGGCCGACGCCGATCGCGACGGCCCAGTCGCAGACCCGTGCGGCGACGACCTCACGCTCTTGCCTCGTGAGCTCCTTCGAGTCGCGGACGCCGCGAAGGTGCTCGGGCGGCGGGACGAGTGCGGCAACCGTGACCGGTCCCGCCCAAGCGCCGCGGCCGACCTCGTCGATGCCGACGACGATGCGCTCTCCGTCGCGCCAGCACCGTCGCTCGAGTCGGAGGGTGGGCGTGCGGGCACGCGGAGCAGGCGACGTACCGGCCCCGGCCGGCACCGGAGGAGCAGACGCCGATGCCACCACGACCCGGAAGCTACCAAGTGGCTCCGGCGTCGACGCGCACGGCCGGGCGGGACCGTTCCGGTTCTGGTCGCGCCCTGTTACCCTCCCCGGCGATGGAGCTCGGCACCCGCGTCGAGGTGCGGTCACGCTTCGACGACCGGTGGTCGCGCGGTTTCGAAGTCGCCGAAGTTGTCGCCGAGGGCGATCGCGCCCGTTACAAGCTGAAGCGCCGCTCGGACGGCTCTCTCCTGCCCACCTTGTTCGTCGACGACGAGGTGCGCGAGGAGAAGAAGCGTTCGATGTGGTGGATCGCCTAGGCGCGACCAGTCAGCCGTCGCGCTCCAAGCTCGCGATCAGCTCGTCCACGGAGATCGCCTGCAAGGTGGTCGTCCGCATCGTGCCCCGCGCCGCCAGTGTGATCGCGGCCCGGGCCATCGTCGCCTCGTCCGGCGACTCGATCACGTTCAGGAAGTCGTACTGCCCCATGAGTGCATACTGCGCGACGACCTTCAGGCCCATCCCCTCGACCTCGCGCGTGACCTCACGGATCCGCTCCGGGTTCTCGCGCACGGTCGCCCACCCGTCGGGCCCGAGCGTCGTCAGCATGGCGTAGGTCGGCATCGATTCCCCCTCTTACCGCGGCGCTTCCAAACGCGCGATGTTGTCTGTTTCGCCTGGATCGGGCTCGGTCGCGAACCAACTGTCGAGCATCTCGCGGGCGACGTCCGGACTCGTGAGCCGCAACCCCATCACGAGGACGTTGGCGTCGTTCCACTTGCGGGCGCCGGCAGCCGTGGCGGCGTCGGTGCACAGCGCAGCCCGAACTCCTGGCACCTTGTTGGCCGCGATCGACGCCCCGGTGCCGGTCCAGCAGAACAGGACGCCGGTCTCGGCCTCGCCCTCGGCGACGAGCTCGCCGACCCGCCGACCGACCTCGGCCCACTCGATGGCCTGCCCGCCCGGTGGACCGACGAGAACGACCTCGTGACCCCGTCGCTCCAGGTCGTCACCCACGGCGTCGGTCAGCGCGTTCTTCTCGTCCGATCCGAGCACCACGATCCTCACGGCCGCCAGGCTAACGGCGCCACGCGCTAGACAAGCCGCCTTGGAACGGCGTGAATTCCTCCGGCGGACGGCGTACCTGGGCGGGGCGGTCGCACTGGGCCGGTCGGCCCTCGCGGGGACGACGCGAGGCGCGCTCGCCGCTGACGACTTCAGCTCGATGCTCGATGATCCCGCCAAGGAATCGCCGATCGACACCGTCGTCGTCGTGATGATGGAGAACCGGTCCTTCGACCATTACCTCGGATGGCTCGCCGACGACAGGCGGTACCTCGAGCGCGGAAAGAGCCGCTACGGGAAGCGCTTCCGCGTCAACGGGAAGCAGGTGCAAACCTTCCCCGCCGCCGACGGGACGCCGGTGCAGACGGCGCTGTTGCTCACGAACCCGGCGGAGATCAATCCGTACCGCGGGTGTGGTCACCCTGATCCCGGTCACGGCTGGACACAAGGGCGCGCGCAGCGGGACGCCGGGTTCCTCGCGCCCGGGAGCGGCAACGACACGTTCGCGCTCGGCTACTACGGCGCCGACGCGATGCCTTTCACGGCGCAACTGGCCCGCGAGTTCACCGTGTTCGACCAGTGGCACGCGTCGATCCTCGGCCCGACGTACCCCAACCGCGCCTATCTCCACTCGGGCCAGTCGGGGACGTACCAGACCAACATGCTGCCCACGGCGACGGGGGGGTACGACTGGGAGACGATCTGGGACCGACTCGGGACCGCCGGCGTGTCGGCGGGCTACTACTTCACCGACCTCCCCACGCTGGCGCTCTGGGGTGGCCGGCTCGGTGCCTTCACGCACCCCATCGCCAACTACTTCGCGCAGGCGCACGCCGGAACGCTGCCCCACGTCGTGTTCGTCGACCCCGCCTTTCTCACCGGGAACCGCACCGACGACCACCCGCTCGCCGACATCCGGGCGGGACAGCGGTTCGTCCGCGACGTGTTCGCCGCGTTCGCCCGCTCGAAGCAGTGGCGCCGTGGTGCGTTCGTGCTCGTCTACGACGAATGGGGCGGGTTCTACGACCACGTGAAGCCACCCGTGCTCCCCGACAACCGTGCGAGTCCGGACGACCTCCAGAACTTCGGCCAAGCGGGCTTCCGGGTACCGGCCGTGCTCGCGTCTCCGTACGCGCGGCGCGGATACGTCGACCACACGCTCTACGACCACACGTCGGTGCTTCGCTTCCTCGAATGGCGGTTCCTCGGCGCGCCGGCACACGGTCCCGGGAAACCGGGTCAGACGTGGTTCCTCACCGAGCGCGACCGGCACGCCAACAGCATCGGCGCGAGCCTCGCCGCTCATCCCGTCGAGCGCCACGTCGGCATCCACCTCGATGTCGCCGTCGCCGATCCGTCGCCGCCGTGCGAATCGCAGCCGGGCATGGGCGGCGGGCTCGCCGTGCGCGCCCCCGCCCCGCCCGCGCCGTCCGAGGACCACGCGTTCCAGCACGCGTACGACGCGGGCTGGTTCGAGCGCGTGGGCGTCGAGGTGAAGCCGAGCCCGATGGTGCGGCAGTGGGTCCGAGGCTGATCCTGTGGCGAGTCAGAACCCGTGCTCGACGAGCACGGCCTGCAGCACCGCGTGCCTGCGCTCGACGAGAAACGGGCTACTTGGCGACGTCGAAACTGCCGCGCATGAACGGGTGGATGCGGCAGAAGTAGGTGTACGTGCCCGGTTTGAGGTCCGCCGGCGTCTGCCAGGTAACCGTGCCGGCGCTGGGCGGTCCGGCGTTGCCGAGCTGACCCGAGTCGAATTGGGTGCTGCCGTCGGCAAGTGGGTAGGCGACCCCGGTTTCCTTGTTGCACGGCGCACGGCACGACGTGATCGAGTGCCAGATGCCGTTGCCCTTCGGGGCGTCGTTGTTCGTGAACGTGAGCGACTGGCCGGCCTTGACCTTCGGGATCTTGTGATCGCCGGTGAAGTCGCCGACGCCATAGAGGAAGTTGTCGATGGGAATGTCGCCCGGAGCGTTGACCGCGGTGAACTTCGACGGGTTCGGCAGCGTCGTCTTCTGGCCGCCGTGATGATTGTTCTCGGGCAGATGACCGTGCGTGAGCTCGCCCTTCGTGTCGACCTTCGTGGTGAACGGGTCGCGTCCGTTCGTCCCGTCGGTCATCCAGACGATCATGATCCCCATCGACTCGTACCACGACGCGCGCTTGGTGTCGTAGGTCGTGTTGATCCGCAACTCGTCGCCCGGATGGACCTGCACCCGCCAATTGGGGGGAGTCGCGGTCATCGACACGTCCCAGCTGACTGCGCCGGCGGGCTCGAAGTAGTCCGCCACCGAACGGAACAAGTGGGCGGTGTCGGGCTTGCCCTTCACCGCGCTCGAGCCCGGCGTGCCGGTCGCCCCCGGTCGATCCAGCCACAGGTCGTCGTGGAGGCCGCCCGGGTGCAGGTGCCCGGCGGTGGTGAGCAGCACGCTGTCACGGTCGACCTTCCAGACGTTCTTCTGGCGGCCGTTCGGGTACGGGTTGTTCGCCTGGTCCGGGTACGTGAACTGGCCGTTGGTACCCGATCCCTTCAGCGCGTCGAACACGGGATAGATGCTGCCGTTCTGCACGTCCATCCAGATGGGGCGGGCCGGCGTGATCTGCTGCGCGGCGGGCGACGACGCGGGCACGAAGTCGAGGTCGTAGGTGACGAACACCTCGAACGGGCCGGGTGTGAGGTCGTGGATCATGTAGTTGAGCACCCAGTTGTCGGACGCCCGGTACGGGTACCCGTAGCCGGTCGGCAGCTTCATGATCGTCTTCTCCTCGCCGGCGGCGAAGAAGTTCGGCGCTCCACGATCGCGGCTCCGCTCGGCGGACATGTTCAGCCACACGGCGTGATGGAGGTGGATCACGTCGACCGGAGGAACCTTGCCGTCGTTCGTGCGCAGGTTCGGGTGGATCCCGACGATGAAGCCGTCCTCGGTCGGCTTCGGGACCTGCCCTTCACTGAAGGTGATGTTGTTCTGCCCGGGTTGCACTTGGATGGGCCCGTACTGGAAGTGGAGGTGCTGCACCCCGCCCTGATCCGCCGCCCACGGGGAGTCACCGGGTTGCGCACGACCCGGGGCCGGCGTGGCGCCGGCGGTCGTCGCGGCGACAGCGGCGAGTGTGAGCGCGACGGCGACGACGGACAGCGCGGCGATGACGCGCCTTCTCATCCTCTCTCCCCCTCCCCCCACCCCGGACCAACCGCACCGTAATCTTCGTGCGCACCGCGTGTAAACGCGCGTCCCCCTACGCTGAGGCCCGGATGTCGACCGAGGTGGTGTGAGCACGTGCCCGAACACGACGCGTCCACAACGGAATCACGCCCGACCACCGTCGGGATCGTCCCCCACACGCACTGGGACCGCGAGTGGTACGCGCCGTTCCAAGTCTTCCGGGCCCGCCTCGTCCGCCTACTCGACGAGCTGCTACCACTCCTCGAACGGGACCTGAGCTACGCCCGCTTCCTGCTCGACGGCCAGACGGTCGTCGTCGACGACTACGTCGAGGTCCGACCCGGGGCCGCGCACACGCTGCAGCGACTCGCCGCCACCGGTCGGCTGTCGGTCGGCCCCTGGATGGTCCTCATGGACGAGTTCATGGTGTCGGGCGAGACGGTCGTCCGCGATCTACAACTCGGTCTGCGCCGTGCGACGGATCTCGGCGGCGCGATGCAGGTCGGCTACCTGCCCGACATGTTCGGCCACATCGCGCAGATGCCTCAGATCCTCCGGCTCGTAGGTTTCGAGCACGCCGTCGTCTGGCGGGGCGTGCCGTCGACAGTCACGCAGACGGCGTTCCGGTGGGAGGCCCCCGACGGCTCGGCGGTGCGCGCCGAGTACCTGTACGGCTCCTACTCGAACGGCCGCGACCTCCCCGACGACGCCAAGCAGCTCGTCGCCCGGGCGCGCAGCTACGAGTTGGAGCTCGGCCCGGCACGGCTGCCCGACGGCGCCATGCTCTTGATGAACGGCACCGACCACCAGATGCCGCAGCCGTGGCTGGGTCGCGTGGTCGCGGAGGCGAACGAGATCCAGGACGACTATCGCTTCGTCGTCACGTCGCTGCCCGAGTACCTTGCCGACCAGCCCACCGAGGGCTTGCGCACGGTGCGGGGCGAACTGCGATCGGGCGCCCGCGCCAACGTGCTCATGGGCGTGGCGTCGAATCGGGTCGACGTGCACCAGGCCTGCGCCGTCGCCGAGCGTGCCCTCGAGCGCCGGGCCGAGCCGCTGGCGGCACTCTTCGCTCCGCCCGACCGCTACCCCGACTCGCTGCTCGGGATCGCGTGGCGGAAGCTCGTCGAGAACAGCGCGCACGACTCGTCGTGCGCCTGTAGCGACGACGAGGTCGTCGACCAAGTGCTGGTGCGCTACCACGAAGCACGCCAGATCGGCGACGTCTTGACACGCGAGGCCGTCCGGCATCTCGCCGCCGAGGTTGACCTCCCGGTGGGCTCGACGTTGGTGGTGAACCCCACCCAGACGGCTCGCGGCGGACTGCTGTCGGTGAGCGTGCCCGGCGAGGGCCCGTTCCACCTCGTCTCCTCGGACGGCGAGCCCCGCCCCACCCAGGAGCTCGGGACGCTCACCGGCGAGGGGTTCTCGACCATCGTCTCGGGGCAGAAGGTCCGATGGGTGCTCGAGATGATGAACGGCCCCGAGTTCGCCGGCGAGCGCATCGGGCACTACGACCTCACCGAGGCCGACGACGGCGCGCTCGAGCTGGTCTTCCGGGGCGCGCAGCCGGGCGAGCCCCACATCGACCTCACCGACCTGCGCGACGAGCTCGTCCGCCTCGGCGACGAAGGCAGGACGTTCCGGTTCCGCGTCATGGCCGCGCCCGTCCGGCAGGCGATCTTCGCCGCCGGTGGCGTCCCCGGGTTCGGTTGGCGCAGCTACCGCGTCGCCGCCGGTGCGGGGCCGGTGACGGCCGTCAGGTCCGGACCGTCGACGCTCGCCAACGAGAACCTGCGCGTCGAGGTCGCTGCCGCCGGCACGTACACGATCACGACCTCCGACGGCGTCACCGTTGGTGGCCTCGGACGACTCGTCGACGGCGGAGACGGCGGCGACACCTACAACTTCTCGCCGCCTGACGACGACACACTCGTCGACCGTCCGGAACACGTCGAGGTGACCGCCCTCGAGTCGGGGCCCGTGCGCGCCCAGGTGCGCATCGACGCCACGTACTCGTGGCCCAAGCACGCGATCGGCGACGAGGGATCGTGCTCCCGTCGCGCCGAGGACCCCGTGCCGGTCACCGTGCACACGACCCTCGAGCTGCGCGCGGGCGAGCGGTTCCTGCGCGTGCACACAGACATGGACAACCCGTGCCGCGACCATCGCCTGCGTGTGCACTTCCCGCTGCCGGCGCCGGCAGCGGTGTCGCGCGCCGAGTGCGCCTTCGCGGTCGTGGAACGCGGGCTTTCGGCCGAAGGCGGCCCGAACGAGTTCGGGCTCCCGACGTTCGTGTCCCGGCGCTTCGTGGACGCTTCCGCCGGGGGCGTCGGCCTCGCGATCGTGCACGACGGGCTGCTCGAGTACGAGCTCGTGACCGAAGACGGTGCGCAGAGCAGCGAGCTCGCGCTCACGCTGCTGCGCGCGACGGGCTACCTCTCGAGGCTGCAGCTGTCGATGCGGGCGAGCCCGGCCGGCTATCCCTATCCCCTCGAGGGCCCGCAGATGCTGGGCCACCGCGCGTTCGACTACGCGGTGGTGCCACATCGCGGCGACTGGCGCGATGCGGGCCTGTACGACGTCGCCGACGAGGTGCTCGTCCCGCTCGAGCGCATCCGGGCCGGCGGCGTGTCGGGAGCGCATCGCGAGCCGAACGGGGCGAGGCTGTCGGTGGACGGCGCCCGGGTCTCCGCCGTCTCGCGCGAGCCGGGAGGGCTGTTGGTGCGGGTCTTCAATCCGTCGCCCGATGCGGCGACGGCGAGCGTCGAACACGACGGGGCGCCGGCCACGGGCTGGACCGTCGACCTCGTCGGGCGTCCCCTCGTGCGCTTCGAGGACGCGGTCGAGCTGCGGGCGGGCGAGATCGCGACGCTCCGACTCGACGATCCCGTTAGCTGAAGCTCAGCCCGCCGGGCGGTCGGTCGCGAGGCGCGGCCAGGAGGGCTTCGCCCCGCGCCTCCGTCGTCGACCAGGCGGGGTCCAGACCCGGCGCACGTAGCGGGATGGGTTGCTCGCACTCCCAGAGCAGCGCCGGGCGGGCGCCGTGCCAGCGAACGGCGTAGGAGACGCGACCGGCGCGCGTCGGCGCATCGTGCACCTCGAGACCCTGGCCCCGCCACTCGGGCGGGAGCTCCACCAACAGGTCGGCGGACGCCTCGTCTCCGGCAACGAGCAGGTCGCGCGCGGCGCGCAGCAACGGGGCGGGCCCGTCGGGCCACGTGAAGGTGGTCGTCGCCGTGGCGAGACGGGCTTGCACCGTCCGCCACGGCGCCGGATCGGGCGCGCGTCGCGACGCGCGCGTCCGAGCGCGCATCCCGAGCCGGCGCCACCCCCCGCCTGCTTCGGCGTCGAACCCCCAGTCCTCCAACGCCGCGACCTCGTCGGCACTCGGGCGCCGGCGGGCCTCGGCGATCAGGAGCAGGGCGGCGCGCCCGGCGTCGATCGCCTGTTGCAGCCGCTCGTCGGGTAGGGCGACACGCATCCCGCGGGTCATCTGCGCATCCCACCCTGCCGCCGCCTCCTCGGCGTCGGGGAGCAACGACAGGTCGACGGCGTCGACGGGCACGGAACGCCCCGGGGCCCCGGCGGCGAGCGCGCAACGCAAGCGGGTCCGGTGCGCGACCGGATGGAGGAGCGCGACCTCGAGCCGCCTGCGTCGCCCGCCCACTCCCGTGAACGCCCGCTCCTGGGCCTGGCCGGCTTCGACGACGTCGAACGTCTCCCCCGGCGCCTCGGCGGCCCAGCGCGACGCCGGCCGCGGCGTCCGCATCGCCGGCCGCCCGTTGACCGTCACCCATGGCCCGCGCGTGGCGACGCTGCGCACGCGTCCCTCCTCCGCCGGTCCGATCACCAGCGCGGCGACGAACGGCGCCGGCGACGCGTTCTCGATCTCCACCGTCACCAGACCCACCGGCCCGCCCACACCCCAGGCGCGGTGCACGGCGTCGCCTCCCGGGACTCGCAGCGACGTCTCAACGACGGGCGCGGCCCCCACGAGCTTCTGGCGGACCGCGGCCTCGCGCGTGGGAACGTGCCAGCGGTCGTCGGCTCCGATCCACCAGTCGAGCTGCCAAGCCGACCCGTCGGGCGTGACCGTCCCGTACTGGTCCACGACCGCCTGGTGGGGCGAGCCGAGCACGCCGACGCGTGTCACGTGATGCCGTGCAGCTCGGCTTTCGCCTCCCGGAGCATGAGCGCGGTGACGAGGTCCTCGGCGCGTTTGTCCTCGTAGAGGACGACGCCGACCTGCTCGGCGATGGGCATCTCGACCCGGTGCCGGTGGGCGAGCTCGAGCACGGCGGCGGTCGACTTCACGCCTTCGGCGACCATCTTCATGTCGGCAACGATGTCGTCGAGCTTCCGACCCTTGCCGAGCTCGACGCCGACGGTGCGGTTGCGACTCTGTGTGCTCGTGCACGTGGCCACGAGGTCGCCCATGCCCGCGAGCCCCGAGAACGTCAGCGGGTGGCCGCCGAGCGCGATGCCCAGGCGCGTGAGCTCGGCCAGACCGCGTGTGAGCAGGGCCGCCTTGGTGTTATCGCCATACCCGAGGCCGTCGGCGATCCCGGCGGCGATGGCCATCACGTTCTTGAGCGCACCGGCGATCTCACATCCGACGACGTCGGGGTTGGTGTACACCCGGAAGGTCATCGTCATGATCAGCCGCTGCAGATCGTCCGCCGTGGGCTCGTCGCGCACGGCGACGACAGACGCCGCCGGCTGCCCGGCGGCGACCTCGCGCGCCAGGTTCGGGCCCGTCAACACGCCGATCCGGTCTTGTAGGTGCGTGGGCAGCACCTCGCCGATCACTTCCGTCATACGCCGCAGGGTGCCCTGCTCGACGCCTTTCGCCAGGCTCAACACGGGGACGGCGGGGCGTACATACTCGGCCGCTTCCATGAGCACAGCCCGCATGCCGTGCGACGGCACCCCGAGCACGACCACGTCGGCATTGCCGCAGGCGTCGGCGATATCGGACGTGACGCGCAGCGCCTCGGGAAGCGCGACGCCCGGGAGATAGTCGACGTTCTCGTGGCGGGTGGCCATCGTGTCGGCCAGCTCGGGGCGGCGCGCCCACAGCACGGTGTCGGCGTTGTTGGACACGAGGGCGGCGACGGCCGTCCCCCAGGAGCCGGCGCCGATCACGGCGACCCGGGATGCATCACTCACGAGGCGGTCTCGACGTTCTCGCCGCGAGTCGCCGGGCGCATCTGCGCCGTCTCGGGCGCGCGCTGCCACCAACCGTCGTCGCCCGGGCCCGGGCGCTGCGGATAGATCTCACGGGCACGGGCCACACACCGAGCGATGGCGTCCATGATCCGGTCGGTGGCGTCCTGGACGTTCTCGTCGGCGTGGACGCGTACGGGCGGTCCGACGACCGCGGTCTCGGCCACGCCCCATCGCCAATGTGGCTTGCGACCCTTGAACAGCGTGCGGTGCGCGCCCCACAGGCCGACCGGCGTCACCGGCACCCCCGACTGTGCGGCCAGCCGGGCGGCGCCCGACTTCCCTGCCATGGGCTCGAGATCGAGCGAGATCGTGCCCTCCGGGAAGATGGCGACGCACTCGCCCCGCGTGAGCGCGTCGACGGCAAGCTCGAGCGAGCCCGCAGCCGACGGCGAGTTGCGCACCACCGGGATCTGGTGGATCTGGTGCAGCAGGAAGCCGAGGGGCTGCTTGTCGAACAACTCGGCCTTCGTCAGGAATCGCACGCGGCGGTGCCGGCGGTCGGCGAGGTAGGCGAGCGCGAGCGGATCGAGGTACGACGTGTGATTGCTGGCGAGGATCACGGGGCCGCGGGGTGGAATAAGGTGCGCCCCTTCGATCGTCCACTGCATTCCGTAGTGCAAGGGCGGCAACAACACCGTGCGAGCCACGGAATACACCGGTTCCACGGCCGGTAGCATACGCATTCACATGCGATCCGACGTGTGGCGTGCGTTGCGGAGTCGTGGATGACCGGCGCGGGCGTCGTGATCCCGGTGCGAGCGTTCGCATTGGGGAAGGCGCGGCTGACCGCCCACCTCGACGACGAGACTCGCGCCGCGCTCGCCCGCACGCTCGCCGATCGGGTGGGCGCGGCATCTGGTGAGCTCCCGACAGTCGTCGTGTCGAGCGCTGCCGACGTGCGCGACTGGGCGCGCACACGCGGACTCGACGTCGTCGACGACCCGGGCACGCTCGATGAAGCGGCCACCACCGGGCGGGCATGGGTGGAGGCGCGCGGCTGTGCCCGCGCCGTGGTCGCACACGCAGACCTTCCGTTCGCGCGCACCCTGGCGCCGCTGACGCGCGACGGCGGCCGCCCGATCGTCGCGGTCGTCCCCTGCCACCGTGACGACGGCACCACCGTGATCTCCGTGCCGGTCGGCGTGCCGTTCGGCTTCGCGTACGGGCCGGGCTCGTTCCGCCGCCACGCCGCCGAGGCCCGGCGGCTCGGCCTCGGGTTCCGCGTGGTCCGCGACGCTGACCTCGCCTTCGACGTCGACATCCCCGCCGACCTCGGCCGCCTCGATCTCCGTGTCTGCTCCCGCGACTGACCTGCCTCTGCCGGCCCGGGCACTCGCGATCGGTGCCCATCCGGACGACGTGGAGTTCGGCTGCGGTGCGACGCTCGCCAAGTGGGCCGCCGGCGGTGTCGCGGTCATGCTGCTGGTGCTCACGGACGGCTCGAAGGGCACCTGGGACGTGGACGCCGACCTCGCCGAGCTCGTGGCCACCCGTCACCGGGAGCAGCTCGAGGCCGGAGCCACGCTCGGCCTGGCCGCAGTCGAGTTCCTCGATCGGCCCGACGGCGAGCTCGGAAGTGGCCTCGCCGAGCGTGCGCTCGTGTGTGAGGCGATTCGGCGGCTCCGGCCCGAGGTCGTCCTCGGCCACGACCCCTGGAAGCGGTACCGGCTCCATCCCGACCACCGCCACGCCGGGTGGCTCACCCTCGACGGCGTCATCGCCGCCCGTGATCACCATTACTTCCCCGAGCAGCTGCTGCCCGCCCACCGGCCGGATCGCATCCTGCTCTTCGAGGCCCAGGAGGTCGACCACCTCGAGCCGGTCGGCCGGCACCTGGACACGAAGATCCGGGCGCTGCTGTGCCACCGCAGCCAGTGGCCCTCGACGATGCGGATCGATGCCGGCGCCCCCGACCGTGAGGTGCAGCTCGAGGGGTTCGTGGGGCGGGTCCGGGGCGAGGCCGAGGAGGCCGGACGGGCGGCCGGAATCGGGCCAGCCGAGGGGTTCAAGCTCCTCGATAAGGTGTGACCCGGCGGCGTCCGGTCGCGAGAAGGGGGCCCGAAGGCCCCCTCCTCATCTCTGTTGAAGCTTGGTAGCTCGCCTTACCGGCGGGCCCGC
>DATFXL010000112.1:0-16778 GCA_035316025.1 Acidimicrobiia bacterium | reverse complement strand
CGACCGCCCTCGACGTCACCCTGTCCGAGCTGCACCTCGAGGCCTACCTCCCGGGGGACGAAGCGACCGCGCGCATTCTCCGGCAACGCCGCCACCAAGCGCCCCACGACAGCACGGAGACGTTCCCCCCCGCGCTCGTCGTCGGAACCTGATCGCGCTGCCGGACGAGCGGCATCCGCGAGCGTCCGCGGGGCGGCGGGTACGGTCCCCGACCAGACGAGGCGACCGACCCGGGGGGGCAGCATGGTCGACGCCGCCGTTCCGGGAAGCGAGCAGAGCCCCGAAGCGGCTCGACTGGCGCAGAAGAGCGCCCAGGAGTTCGTCGCCGGCAACCTCCCGAAGGCACAGGAGCTGGCCGGCGACAGCGCGCGGGCGGCGGCCTACACGCACCTGCAGCGAATCGTCGGGGTCATGGCGATCCTGTTGCCGTTCGTCCTCTTCTTCGGCAACTGGGCACTGACGGGCAACGAGCTCGAGAGCTCGATCAGCGCCTACTACCACACGCCCATGGGGAGCGTCTTCGTCGGCGTGCTCTGGGCGCTGGCGGTGTTCTTCCTTTCGTACAACTACAGACCGCTGCCGGGCTTCAATCTCGACAACAAGCTGAGCACGCTCGCCAGCGTCGCGGCGGTAGGCGTCGCGGTGTTCCCCACGACCAATGACGCGTCCGTCGCTTCCCGCGCCGAGAAGAACATCGGCATCGTGCACATGGTCTCAGCCGGATTGCTGTTCACACTCCTGGCGATCTTCGCGTTGTACTTGTTCCCGAGGTCGAGCGGTGCAATGACACCCGAGAAGCGGCGCCGCAACATCGTCTACCGGACGTGCGGCGGCGTCATCGCGGCCGCGATTCTGTTGATGTTCCCCTCGCAGTTGCTGCCGGACTCGTGGCACGCGTTCCTCTGGCTGGAGACGCTCTGCGTGTTCGCCTTCGGCATCTCTTGGCTCGTCAAGGGCGGGTTCCTCGGCATCCTGGCCGACAAGACGCCGGCGCCGGCATCGCCAATGACGCCTTAGCCCGAGCCGACGCCCTTCCGCGAGGGGATCATCGCCCGTCGAGGGGAGCGAGCGCGTCGGCGGCCGACGTCAGCGCGGCCAGATGCTGATCGACCGATGCGAACCCGGCACCCATCGTGTTCACCCCGAGATGGGTGGCGCCGGCCTCGCGCCAGCGGCCCGCTTGGCGGACGAGCTTCTCGAGGTCGCCTTCGGCGGTGATGCGCCCCTCCATCCCGATGCGATCGGGATCGCGTCCCGACTCGACCGCCGCCTGTCGCACCACCTCGCGGGCCTGGTCGAGTCGCTCGCCCGGGAGCACCTGCGGGAACCAGCCGTCACCCAGCCGGCCCACGCGCCGCAGGGCGCGCTCGGCCACCGCGCCGAACCACACCGGGATGGGGCGCTGCACTGGCAGCGGTGCGAGCCCGGCGCCGGTGACCCGCTCGTACGTGCCGTCGAAGGTCAGGCTCCGCTCCGTCCACAGCCGTCGCAGCAGCGTCACCTGTTCCTCGAGTCGCCGGCCCCGGTTCGAGAACTCCTTCCCGAGCGCCTCGTACTCGACCGCGTTCCATCCGATCCCGACGCCGAGACGGAAGTTCCCATCGGTGAGCAGGTCGACCTCGGCTGCCTGCTTCGCGGCCAGGACGGTCTGACGCTGCGGCAGGATGATGATCCCGGTGACGAGCTCCATCGAGGTGATGGCGGCGAGGTAGCCGAAGAGCACGAACGGCTCGTGGAACGTGGTCCGCACCTCGTACACGCCGCTCCAGCCGCGATGCACGTCGGGATCGGCGCCGACGACGTGGTCGTAGGCGAGGACGTGCGTGAACCCGAGCTCCTGCACCTTCTCGCCGTAGGCACGCACGGCGCCGACGTCGCCACCGATCTCGGTCTGTGGGAAGACGACGCCGATCCGCACTACAGATCGGGCAGGTTCAGGGCGAGGTTCGGATACTCGATCCCGCCGTCGACTTCGAGGACCTTTCCCGTCACGAAGCTGCCCGCGGGCGAGGCGAGATACAGCGTTGCGATCGCGATGTCGTCGGTCTCGCCCAGCCGGCGCAGCGGTGTCTTGGCGACCATCTCGTTCCGCAGGTCGTCGTTCGTGAGCACGATCTCGAGCGCCGAGGTCGCGACCGAGCCCACCGCGATGCCGTTGACGCGGATCCGCGGGGCGAGGTCGGAGGCCATGAGGCGGGTCATGTGCGAGAGCGCCCCCTTGGCGGTCCCGTAGGCCACGTAGCCCCGATCCGTCAAGCGGCCCATCGCGCTCGAGATATTGACGATGCTGCCGCCGTCTTGGGCGAGCATGTGCGGGACGGCGAGCTTGCTGAGCGTGAACGCGGTCGTCACGTTGAAGTGGAACGCGCCTTCCAGCGCCTTCTCGCTCGTGTCGAGGAACGGCTGGGGCATTGCACCGCCGGCGTTGTTGACGACGATGTCGATGCGGCCGAACTCGTTCATCGCCTGTTCCACGAGCAGCTCGAGATTGGCCAGGTCGCTCACGTCGCACGGGACGCCGAGCGCGCGGCGGCCGCGGTCGGCGGCCTGGTTGGCCACGTCCTCGAGCTGCTCCTTCGTGCGTGCTGCGATCACCACGTCGGCGCCCACCTCGGCAAAGCCGAGCGCGCACGCGGCCCCGATGCCGCGCCCGGCGCCGGTCACGATGGCGACCTTGTCGGTGAGGCTGAAGCGCTCGAGAAGCATGATCGCTTCTTATCGCATCGCGAGCACGGCATGCCCAGGCACCGGACGCGCCCGCGTTCAGGTCTTCGTCGGGATAGGCGTCACCGGAACTCGAGGGGCGCCTGCTTCACGCCGGCGATCACGGCTGAGTTGCTGCGCCGGACGTCACCGGCGAGCTCGACCGTCTCGAACCGGTCGAGCAGCTCCTCCAGGAGGACCCGCCCTTCGATGCGGGCGAGGGTGGCGCCGATGCAGAAGTGCGTGCCGAAGCCGAAGGCGACGTGCTGGTTGGGCGAGCGGCCGATCTCGAAGCGGTCGGCGGTCGGTCCGAACTGGCGCTCGTCCCGGTTGGCCGACGCGTAGAGCATCAGCACCGGGTCGCCGTCCCGCACCGGCTGACCGCCCAACTCCGTGTCGCGGGTCGCGGTGCGCATGAAGCTCACGACCGGCGTCGTCCACCGGAGCATCTCCTCGACCGCAGTCGGCACGAGGGCGCGGTCCTGCAGGAGGCGTTGCCAGTCCGTCGGGCGTTCGGCGAGGGCCACGATCCCGCCCGAGATCATGTTGCGGGTCGTCTCGTTGCCGGCAACGAGGAGTTGGACGAGGAACATGGTGAGCTCGGCGTCGTTGAGGCGCCGCCCGTCGATCTCGACCTGGGCCAGCACGGAGATCAGGTCGTCCCGGGGATCGGCGCGGCGCTCGACGGTCGTCGCCAAGAGCGTGGCGTGCATGTCGGCCTGGAGGGCGGCGCGCTTCTCGTCCGACCAGTCCGTGGCGCCGGGGATGACCGACTCCGACCACTCGAAGAAGCGCTCCCAGTCCTCGTCGGGCATCCCGAGCAGCGTGCTGATGATGAAGAGAGGGAACGGCACCGAGACCGACTCGACGAAGTCGATTGTCTTCCCCGCCGCGATCCGATCGACGAGCGGCTTCGCCCGCCGGCGGACGTCGTCCTCGAGCACGCGCATGCGCCCGGGCGCGAAGCCGGGCTGCACGAGCTTGCGGTACACCGTGTGCTCGGGCGGATCGGTGTGCATCATCGTCGGGGGCGTGTCGTAGTGCGCGCCGATCTCCATCACGAGGATCCCCCGCCCGGAGCAGAACGTCGCGGGATCGGTCGACACCGCCATCACGTCTTCCCACCGGCTGACGGCCCAGAAGCCCGCGGTGTCGTTCCATGCCACCGGCGCCTCGTCGCGCAGCCGCGCATACTGCGGGAACGGGTCGCCGGCGTAGAAGGTGTCCTCGACCAGCGGGTCGGTGAGTGGCTCGTGAGTGGGCATCGCGGCTACGCGCGCGTGAACGCGGGGCTGTTGGAGTCGGCCGGGACCGTATCGAGGCCTTGCGCAACCTCGTCGACTCTCGGGCCGACGCGGGCTGCGATCGGTGCGAGCGCGTCGACGTCGAACCCGTAGACGGCGGCGGCGTTGCCGGCGAGGAGCTGCTGCAGCTCGACGGGGTCGGTTCCGGCGAACGACCGCCGAAGGCTCTCCGTGGTGTACGGGTGCGTGCCCTCGTCGTGGGGGTAGTCGCTGCCCCACATGAACTTGTCGACGCCGATCTCGTGGCGGCTCTCCGCCTCGCGCGGGCTCGGGAAGCTGGCCGCCACCCAGCAGTTGCGGGCGAAGTACTCGCTGGGCGGGAGCGGGAGGCGCTGGTCGTCGGAGTACTGGATCTCGCCGACGCGTCCTGACGCCATCTGCGCGTGGTACCCGTCGAGCATCGCCAGCGTGCCGGGCACCCACGACGCGCCCTGCTCCGTGACGACGAACGTGAGGCCCGGATGTCGCTCGAATACTCCGGCGAGGATCAGGTGCCACAGCGCCCGGTGCGAGTACCACGCCGTCTCGACGAGCCACAGCACGTCGGAGCACGCGTACTTTCCGTACTTGGGTGAGCCGCTGCCCGAATGGTGGTTGATCGGCACGCCGAGCTCTTCGCACGCCGACCACAGCCGCTCGTACACCGGGTCGGCCAGCGGCGAGAGGTCGGAGTCATCGGGACGCCCGGGGAGCAAGACGCCGCCCCGCAGCCCGGCGTCCTTGATGGTGCGCACGTCACGGACGGCTTCGTCGACGTCATTGAGGAAGATCTGCCCGACGCCGGCGCGGCGCTCGGGGGCCTGCGCGCACCAGTCGGCGAGCCAGCGATTGTGGGCCCGGATTCCGGCGAGCCGCCGCTCGAACGCGCTCGCGGAGGGGGGCCGGGCGACGAGCGAGGCCGAAGGAAAGAACGGCGGCACGGTATTCGGGAAGATCACCTCGCCGACGATGCCGTCGGCTTCGAGCTCGGCGATGCGGAGGTCGTGGTCCCAGTTTCGGGTGCGCCCCTCGCGCTGCAGGTCGCCGAACGGGTTCTTGTACGCCGAACGCCATTCGTCGAACTCGGCGCGGTACTCGGCATCGAGGTACTCGCGGTACTGGTCCATCGAACCGCCGGCGTGGCAGTCGGCCGAGACGATCAGGTACCGGTCGCCGGCGGGCAGGGTGGCGGTGGCGCTCATCCCGCCTTCGCTCGGGTCGTCTTGATGCGGTCGTCGATGTTGAAGACCTGCATCGCGTTCTCGCGCAGGAACTTCGGCCATACGTGGTCGCGGAAGGGAACGTCGGGCAGCTCGCGGAAGATGCGCTCGAGCGAGAGGCCCATCGGGAAGTAGCCGGCGTACATGATCTTGTCGGCGCCGCGAGTGTTCGCATAGTCGACGATCGCCTTCGGGTAGTACTTGGGCGCGAATGCGGAGGTCATGTACGAGAGACCGGGCCACTTCAGCATGAGCTTGACCGCGAGCTCCTCCCACGGCTCGGCGCCGTGGCGCATCACGATCCGCAGCTCCGGGAAGTCGAAGCACACCTGATCGAAGCGCTCGACGTGCTGGCACGCGGACGGGAAACGCGGCCCCGCGACGCCGGCATTGACGATGACGGGGAGGTCGAGCTCGACGCAGGTCGCGTAGACCGCGTACGCCTTCGGGTCGTCGACCGGCACCTGGGGTAGGCACCCGGCCGGGAAGAACGTCACGGCGGCGAGATCCTGCTCGTCCTTGGCCCGGCGGATGGCGCGCACGGCGTCCATGACGTCGTTGGGGTTGACCTCGAGGGAGAGGAGGAAGCGGCCGGGGTAGCGGTCCCGGGCGTCGAGTGTGAGGCGGGTGAGCCCGACGAGCCCGATGTCGATGCCGTACCGGTCCATCTCGGCGATCGTCACGCCGACGGGGTCCTTGTCCTCGTCGACGCTGTCGGGGACGTCCTTGAACATGTACTCGGCGAGGAAGGACATGTCCTTCGACTCGGGGTCCTTCGCACCTTTGCGCAGGTAGTCGTAGACGGCCCGGCGGTCGCGATGCGGGAACCCGATCATCAGGTCGACGACGCCGATCGCCTCCGGCATGGGCACGGCAACGAAATTACGGCATCGCGCGATCCCGCCGCACCTGCGTCAGAAGCTCGCCTCTGCCTTCGCCTTGAGACGCAGGAGCCAGGAGACGAGAGACTCATCGAGGATCGATTGCATCGGAGACGGGTCCCTGTCGACCGGTTCGCCGGCGAACGACTCGCTCGTGCCGACGATCACGCCCTGGGTCATGTCCCGGAAGGTCCACTCGTGGATGCCGGTGATGCCTTCTGCGGTGCCGCCCCACAAGGTGCGAGACCGATCCGGGGCGACGTCGTAGATCGTGGACGTCACGCTCAATCCGGAGCTGGTCCAGGCGAACGAACCGCCGGGCTCGAAGGCGCCGTCGAGGTGCGCAGCGGTGATGTCGGTCTGCCACGTGGGCCAGGCGTTCACGTCGGTGTGGAGCTGCCACACCGTGTCGAGGGGGGCCCGGATGTCGATCCCGTGGCGGGCGAGCACGGGAGCGTCGCCATCGATTGCCGTCGGAACGGTCATGGCCACCTCGCTGTGGTCGCGTCATCCCATCTCAGCACAGCGGCGTGTCGCACCGCGTCCGTAAGCTCGTGCCATGAGCGACCCGCTGCCCCGCTGGATGCGGCGCATTCCCACGACGGAGGGCGAAACGTCGGAAGCCGTGCCGGCGGCGACGGTGGTGCTGTTGCGCGACGTGGTGGGGGGCGGTGTCGAGACGCTCATGGTGCGGCGTAGCTCCAAGCTCGAGTTCGCCGGCGGGATGTGGGTGTTCCCGGGAGGCCGGGTCGACGCCGAGGACGTGCCCCCCGACGGCGACGTGATCGAGGCAGCTCGGCGCGCGGCCGTGCGTGAGACGCTGGAAGAGGCGGCCCTCGTCGTGGATGCCGGCGAGCTGGTGCCGTTCGCGCACTGGGTGCCACCGCCGGTGACCGCAAAGCGGTTCGCGACGTGGTTCTTCCTCGGACCCACGCCCGAGGGCGCGGTGACGGTCGACATGGGCGAGATTCGCGACCACCGCTGGCTCGCGCCGGCCGACGCGATCGCCCGCCGCGACGCCGAGGAGATCGAGCTGGCCCCGCCGACCTGGGTCACCCTGCACCGCCTGGCGCGGTATCCGGACGTCGCGGCGGCGGTAGCGGATGCCCGCTCGAGCGAGCCGGAGTTCTTCGAGACGCACCTCGCACGCATCGAGGGCGGGGCCGCCGCGCTCTGGGAGGGCGACGCCGGGTACCAGACGAACGACGCCGACGCGCCCGGGCCACGGCACCGGCTCTGGATGCTGCCGTCGGGCTGGCGCTACGAGCGCACGAGCGACGAGTGATGCGCGCCGTCCATCGCACCGACGACGGGATCGAGGTCCTCGACCTTCCCAGTCCGCACGCGGAGCGCGGGCAGGTTCGAGTGCACGTGCGCGCCGCCGGCATCTGCGGCTCGGATCTTCACCTCATCTCGTGGGGACCCATGCCGGTCACGCTCGGGCACGAGATCTCCGGGCGTCTCGACGATGGGACCCAGGTCGCGATCTGGCCACTCGTCCCCTGCGGCGAGTGCGATCGGTGCGCGGCCGGGGCGGTGACCCAGTGCCGGCAGGCGGTGACCCAGAGCATCGGCATCGGTCGGGACGGGGGGATGGCCGACGAGATGGTCGTGGACGAAAGCTGCGTCGTGCCCTTGCCCGCCGGTCTCGACCTCGCCGACGCGTCGCTCGTCGAGCCGATCGCGTGCTCGCTGCACGCGTTGCGCCGCGCCGGGCTGCGCGGGGACGAGCGCGTCGCGGTCGTCGGCGCCGGCATGATCGGCCTTGCTGCCGCCCTCGTCGCCCGGGCCGAGGGCTGCGACGTCGACGTAGTCGCGCGCCACGATGCGCAGCGTGCGGCGGCGGCGCGCATCGGCGCCGGGACCGAGCCCGACGGCGAGTACGACGTCGTGGTCGACGCCGCCGGCACCGAATCGGCGCTCCGGACGTGCTTCGCGCTGCTGCGCCCGGGCGGGACGCTCGCGCTCGTCGCCAGCTATTGGGAGCCGGTCACGTTCCCGCAGTTCTTCTCGATCAAGGAGCCCTTCATCGTCGGCGCCAACATGCACGGCCACGGCGAAGACGGCCGCGACATGGACGCCGCCGCCGGCGTCCTGGCCGAGTCGCCCGCGGTGGCGGCGGCGATGATCACGCATCGGTTCCCGCTCGACCGAGCCGCTGACGCGTTCGACGCGGCGGCCAACCGGGCTGCGGGCGCGATCAAGGTCGTCCTGGAGCCGTAGGGTCCGCGCACCCATGGTCACGCTCGCCGATGTCGCTCGGATGGCCTCGGAGCTCCCGGAGGTCACCGAGGGTGAGAGACACGGGAATCGCACGTGGTTCGTCGCAAAGAAGGGGTTCGCGTGGGAACGACCGTTCAGCAAGGCCGACATCAAGCGGTTCGGTGACGACACCCCGCCCGACGGACCGATCCTCGCCGTTCGGGTGGAGGACCTGGGCGAGAAGGAGGCGGTCCTCGCCGCGAACCCGAAGGGGTTCTTCACGATCCCGCACTTCGACGGCTACGCGGCCGTCCTCGTCCAGCTGAAGAGGGCGACGAAGCGGGCGGTGCGTGACGCGCTCACGGACGGCTGGCTGGCGTGTGCGCCTCCGAAGCTCGTCGAGCAGTACCTCGCGCGGTAGCGGTCTCGGGGTCGATCGCCGGCAGCAGCCCGCGCGCCGCGACGCCGGCGAGCACGAGCGCGACGAGCGTGCCGGCGCCGATGAGGACGGCCCGGACGCCGACGACGTCGGCGATGACGCCCATGAGGATCGTGCCGAGCGGGAACCCGGTCCCGAACGTCATCAGCCACAGGCTGGTGATCCGGCCGCGGATGTGGTCGTCCGACAGGGCCTGGATGGTGCTGTGGTCGATGGCGACGACGGTGACGTACGACGCGCCGAACGCGACCATGAACAGCACGCCGACGGCGAGCCCCGGCGCCAGGCCGAGGCCGAGCACCGCCACGGCGGTGAGCGCCAACCCGCCGCCGAGCAGTCGGCTCGGCAGGACGCGCTCGTCGAGCGACCCGATCACGAACGCGATCGCAACCGCGCCGACGCCGAACGAGCCGAGCAGCAGCCCGTACGCCTCCGATCCGACGTCGAGGACCTCGACCGAGAACACGGGGATGAGCTGCACGACGGGCGCGGCAAGGAGAGCGAACGCGGCATGCGTGCCGATGGCCACCTGGAGCCCTCGTTCGTTCCGTAGATAACGCACGCTCTCCTTGAACCCGTTGAACACGCCGGGGCGGTCGCCATCGGGCTGCGCCGGCGCCGTGTCGGCCGACGTCATCAGCAGCAGCGCGATCAGGACGAGCACGAAGCTCAAGGCGTTGATCAGGAAGCAGATGCCGGCGCCGACCCACGCGATCAGGACGCCGGCGAGCATCGGTCCGGCGGCGCGGGCCACGTTGAACTGGACCGAGTTCAGCGTCACCGCGTTCTGCAGGAACCCGCGGGGGACGAGCTCGGGCACGATCGACTGCCACGCGGGGATGTTCAGTGCGATGAGCACTCCGCCGGCGAGCGACACCGTGAACAGCACCCAGTACGAGCCCAGACCCGCCTCCCAGAGGCCCCACAGCGCGAAGGCCTGGATCATCAGCAGCGTCTGCGTGACCAGCAGCAGCCGCCGGCGGGGGAACCGGTCCGCCAGTGCACCGCCGACCGCGCCGAGCAGGAGGAGTGGAACGACGGTGATGAACGCGATGAGCGTGACCTTCGCGGCGCTGCGGGTGGCGACGGCGACGACCCAGAGCAGCGCCGCCAGTTGCATGTTGTTGCCGATGCTCGAACCGATCGCGCCGACCCAGAAGACGCGGAAGTCGTGGAACGAGAGCGCGCGCAGCGACCGGGGGAGCGGCCGCGTGAGGTCGGGCTCGAGCGCGGGTGCCTGGGCGTCGAAAGCTGCCTGGGTCACGGGGCGACCTACCCGGTTCGGACGCCGGCGACCTCCACGGTCTCGGTGTCCTGCCCCGAACGGAGGAGCGCGCCCGGGCGCTCACCGGTCAGCTCGCCCCCGCGGACGATCTCCGTCCCGTTCACCAGGACGTGCTCGATGCCTTCGGCGGCGGCGTAGAGGCGGCCGGCGCCGGCGGGGAGATCGTGGCTCGTGTGGACGGGCCCGGGCGCGACGCGGTCCTCGTCGAAGACGACGACGTCGGCGTATCCGCCTTCGGCGAGCCGCCCGCGGTCGCGAATGCCGTAGAGGCGCGCCTGTACGTCGGTCAGCAGGTGTACGGCCTCCTCGAGGGGCACGAGCTGATGCGTGCGGCTCGCCGCGAGCAGGGATGTCGAGTAGCTGAACGTCGCGAGCATGTCGAGGTGTGCGCCGGCGTCGGAGGCGCCGACGACGACGCGAGGGTCGCGCCACGCTTCGGCGCGCATGCGCCACGACTCGGGGTCGTCGCCCCGCGCCGGGGGCATGAGCACCGTACGGAGTCCGTCGGTGACGACGATGTCGAGCAGGGCGTCGAACGGCTCCGCGCCGAGCTCCTGGGCGACGTCGCCGACGGTGCGGCCGGCGAAGCGCTTGTTCTCGGGGGCAAACGTCTCGCCGATCTGGAGTCGGTCCCAGCGCAGCATGGCGCGGAACAGGCCGGCATCGGCCTCGGCGCTCTCGCGCAACCGCCGGCGCACCTCGGGATCGACGAGCGCGCGCAGCTTCTCGTCGTCAGGCAACGCCATCGTGGGGCCCCAGCCGGGAAGCGCGTCGAAGAGGAACCCGGACCGGAAGTTGAGGTGGAGCTGCATGACGGACGGGACGGTGAGCGCGAGCACACGACCGCCCTGCTCGGCGGCGCGATCCGACGCTGCCAGCTGCTCCTTGTACGTGTCGGTGCCGGCCCCGACGACGAGCACGTTCCAGTTCAGGGGCCGGGCGCCGGCCGCCGACATGGCTGCCATGAGGGCGATGTGCTCCTCCGAGAACGGCCCGACGGTCGGAATGAACTCGAGGGTCGTGCCGGGGTGGTCGCGGACGACGCGGCAGAGCGAGACGAGCTCCTCTCGTGTGGCCGCGCGCGACGGCACCGGCTCGCCGTCACCGTCGTTGTGCGTCGGCGCCTGCGAGGACGAGAAGCCCAGTCCGCCGGCGCCGAGCGACTCGCCGAGCATGCGGCGCATCGCGTCGACGTCGTCGTCGGCGGCGGGCTCGTGGCTGCGTTCGCCCATCGCGACCCGTCGCAACGCCGAGTGGCCGACGAGGAACCCCGCGTTCACGGCGAGGGTGCCGTCGAGCCGGTCGAGGTACTCGCCGAAGCTCTGCCAGTCCCACGGCACGCCCGCCGCGAGCGACTCGAGCGGCATGCCTTCCACGCGGGCGAGCATGCGCATGAGGTAGTCGGCCTCGCCGGCCGCGAGCGGCGCGATCGTGAAGCCGCAGTTGCCGCCCACGATCGTGGTCACGCCGTGCAGCGGCGAGGGTGTGAGGGCCGGGTCCCAGAACGCTTGGGCGTCGTAGTGCGTGTGGATGTCGACGAACCCCGGCGCCACGACGAGCCCGTCGGCGTCGACGGTGCGTGCCGCGGTCTCGTCGACGTCGCCGATCGCGACGACGTGCCCGTCGCGGATCCCGACATCGGCTCGCCGCCGCGCCGCCCCCGTCCCGTCGACGACGCTCCCACCGACGATCTTCACATCGAGCACGGTTTGCTCCTTTTCATCATCCGAGGTCCAGGATCTTGGCGGCTTCGTCGGGCGTGGCGACGGGGCGGCCGACGTCCGCGGCCAGGGCGGCGGCGTCCCGCACGAGCTGCTCGTTGGTCGGCTGAGCGGCTCCGCCGTAGTCCTCCAGCCCGACCCGGACGTGACCGCCGCGCTCGAGCGCGACGCGGGCGATCCCGCTGTCGAGCACGTCGCCACCCAGGACCGCGACGGCCCAGGGCACGTCGCAGTCCCCGAGCAGCTCGAGGTACGCGTGGAGCGCAATGGGAGTTGGGCGGAACCCGAAGCCGGACAGGAAGCCCTCGTCGCCGCCGAAGTAGAACTTGACCATCGCGCCGGACGGCAGGCGCCCGGCGCGCCACCAGGCGAGGACACACCGGAGGAACCCGGGCTCGTAGATCGCGATGCTCGGCCCGAGCCCGTACCGCGCGCACAGCCCGAACTGGTGGGCGGTGTCGTCGAACGAGTTGGCGTACACGATCCCCGACGCCGGTAGCCCGTCCGCCCCGAGGCCGCCGAGGTTGACCGACCCGGGATCGCAGAGCGACAGCCGCATCAGTCCCGTCTCCGCCAGTGGCGCGATGTGCGCGTACGAGGCCTCGTCGTCGGCGCCCGCGTTCGTCGTCGGGTAGAAGAGCGCGTCGGGGCGCTCCGCCAGCGCCGGCCGCCAGCCTTCGAGATATCGCTCGGCGGCTGCTCGACCGTCCAGCGCGAAGGAGTCGATGTGGTTGTGCACGACGGCGGCGCCGGCGGCGAAGCAGCGCAGCGCATCCTCGGCGATCTCGGCCGGCTCCTTCGGCGTGTTCGGGTTGCGGGTCTTGCTCGTGACCCCGTTGATCGCGGCCTCGATGATCACCGGCTCGGCCATCGGCGCACCCCCTGACACCGCAGAACTGGAACTCGTTGCAGTCTGCTGAAGCTCGACGGTAGCGTCCAGATTCCTGCGCATCGACCTCACCGGCGAGCAGCGCCAGCTGCAACGAGAGCTGCGCGACTACTTCGAGCGGCTGATGACGCCCGCTCGCCGCGCCGCGCTCCCGGGACCCGAGGCCGGCGGCGACACGTACCGGGACCTCGTCCGCCAGATGGGCAGTGACGGGTGGCTCGGGATCGGCTGGCCGAAGGAGTACGGCGGGCAGGGGCGCACCCCCGCCGAGCAGTTCATCTTCTATGACGAGGCCCAGCGCGCCGGCGTCCCGATGCCGCTGGTGACGCTCAACACTGTCGGCCCCACGCTCATGCGCTTCGGGAACGACGACCAGAAGGCGTACTTCCTCCCGCAGATCCTCGCCGGAGAGGTCCACTTCGCCATCGGCTACACCGAACCCGCCGCCGGCACCGACCTCGCGTCGCTGCGCACACGCGCGGTGCGTGACGGCGACCAGTACGTCGTCAACGGCCAGAAAGTGTTCACGACGGGTGGGAACGACGCCGACTGGGTGTGGCTCGCGTGCCGGACGGATCCCGACGCGCCGAAGCACAAGGGCATCTCGATCCTGCTCGTCGACACCTCGTCGCCCGGCTACAAGCACTCGCCGATCCATCTCCTCGGCGGCGGCTTCACCAATGTGACGTACTACGAGGACGTGCGCGTGCCCGTGTCGTCGCTCGTCGGCAAGGAGAACGAGGGGTGGAAGATGATCACCACCCAGCTCAACCACGAGCGGGTGGCGTTGGCCCCCGCCGGCATGGTGGACCGGCACCTCCAGGCGGTCCTGCGCTGGGCGAAGGAGACGCGCCTCGTCGACGGAACGCACGTGATCGACCAGGAATGGGTGCGCATCGCGCTCGCCCGCGTGCACGCGCATGTCGATGCGCTCAAGCTCGCGAACTGGCAGGTTGCCTCGGCGCTCACCGAGGGCGACCTGAATCCCGCCGACGCCTCGGCGATGAAGGTGTTCGGCACCGAGCTGCGCGTGAGCGCGCTGCGAACGCTGATGGACGTCGTCGGCCAGTCGGCGTCACTGCGGGGCGCCGGCGCCGCGCTCCACGGTCAGCTCGAGGCGGCCTACCGGCATGCGCCCGTGGGCACGTTCGGGGGCGGCGTCAACGAGGTGCAGCGCGAGATCATCGCTCTCGCCGGCTTGGGGATGCCGCGCGCGCCTCGCTGACCGCTTCGTCCTGAAAGCCGCGCACGAGCGCAGTGAGGGCAGTCCGCCAGACGAGCTCGGCGTTCAGCGTGTCCATCATCTGGCCGCGCACCTCCATCGACGCCAAGCCCTCGGTCAGGGCGTGCCAGGCGAGCGCCCGCTCGTGTACGCCGGGACCCGGCGCCACCCGCTCGATCAGCGCTTGCATACGCCCGAAGGCGTCGTAGGCGACTTGGCCGAACTCAGGCCCGAGCTCCAGGTCCGGGAAGATGCGTAGGAAGACGAGGCGATACAGCGACGGGTGGGTGATCACCGTCTTCCGCCACGCCCCCATGGCCGCTTCGACGAGGTCGGCCGCGGGGTCGTCGGTCAGCGGCACGGCGTCGATCGCCGCGTGCAGCTCCTCGAAGAACCGGATCGCCAGCGCTTCGAGGAGGCCCTGCTTGGAGCCGAAGACGCTGTAGACGGCCCGAGTCGAGGTCCCGACGACCTCGGCGACGCAGCGGACCCCCGCCGCATCGGGCCCCTCCTCGTCGATGATGCGCTCGGCGGCGGCGAGGAGCGCGGCCCGGGTGGTCTCGTCGTGCTCCTTCGGTCTTCCCACGGTTGACAGGATATCGCGACGTCGTTACGATACAGCGTATCGTTACACCGTCACGAAACTCTTTTGATCTGAGGTGATGACCATGAGCGAGAACAAGGACACGACGTTGGTGCTCGGCGGCACCGGGAAGACCGGTCGCCGGGTTGCCGAGCGACTGCAGGCCCGGGGCGTCCCGGTCCGGATCGGGAGCCGCTCCGGCGAGCCGCCCTTCGACTGGGAGGACCGCTCCACCTGGACGGCGGCGCTCGAGGGAATAGGCGCGGCATACGTGTCGTACTACCCGGACATCGCGGCGCCCGGAGCGGTCGAGGTGGTGAGCTCCTTCGCCGACCTGGCGGTGAACAGCGGCGTGCAACGTCTCGTGCTCCTCTCCGGCCGCGGCGAGGAGGAGGCCGTGCGCGCCGAGCAGGCGGTGCGCGACTCGGGCGCCCAGCTCACGGTCGTCCGCTCCACCTGGATGATGCAGAACTTCAGCGAGGACTACATGGTGGACGGCGTCCTGAGCGGCGAGATCGCGCTCCCGGCCGGCGACACACCCGAGCCCTTCGTCGACGCGGACGACATCGCCGACGTCGCCGTTGCGGCACTGACCGACGACAAGCACGTGGGCAAGCTCTACGAGCTGACCGGGCCGCGCCCACTGACCCTCACCGACGTGGCCCATGAGCTCAGCACCGCGACCGGACGCGACATCCGGTACGTGCCCGTGTCGATCGACGACTACGCCGCCGTCGCCGCCGAGAACGGCGTGCCGGCGGACGTCATCGCCATCCTCACGTACCTGTTCGGCGAGGTCCTGGACGGGCGGAACTCGCACGTCGTCGACGGCGTGCGGCGGGCGCTGGGCCGGGAGCCACGCGACTTCCGGGACTTCGCCCGAGACGCCGCCGCCACGGGTGTCTGGAACGCCCCTGTTCCGGAGCCGCAGCGATGAGCGGCCGGTACGGTCGGGCCCTGACCGTCGCCGCGACGGTCGGGTCCGGCCTCGCGGCCGGTGTGTTCTTCGCCTTTTCCACCTTCGTGATGACGGCCCTGGGTCGCCTCCCCGACCGGGAGGGCCTCATGGCCATGCAGGAGATCAACGACGCCGCGCCGACACCGTGGTTCACGCTTCCGTGGATCGGGACGGCGGGGGCATGCATCGCACTCGTGGTGCTCGCGGTGCGACGACGCCGTGAGGCAGCTGCGCCGTACGTGCTCGCCGGAAGTTTCCTCTACCTGGTCGGCATCGTCGTGACGTTCGCATACCACATCCCGAAGAACGACGACCTCGCCCTGGTCGATCCGAGCGGCCCCGGCGCAGCCTCGGCGTGGAACGACTACCGGACGGCATGGACGGCGTGGAATCACGTGCGGACGTTGGCATTCCTCGCAGCTGCCGTCCTCTTCGCCATTTCTCTGGTCGCGACGCGTCGATCGGAGCACACGTCGACGACGACGCATCCGGTCGGCGACCAATCGGTTGCGGCCGACCTCGCCGGAAGTGGGGTCCCACGATGATCGACGGCTTCCTGTTCGTGTTCACGTTGATCACGGCGATCGCCTGCGGGCTGGTGGCGGGGTTCTTCTTCGCCTTCTCGACGACGGTGATGAAGGCGCTCGCGCGCCTGCCCGCGGCGGACGGTCTGGCGGCCATGCAGTCGATCAACATCGTTGTGATCAACCCGTTGGTGATGACCGCGCTCTTCGGGACGGCCCTGGCGTGCGTCGTGCTCGTGGTCGCCGCGTTCGTCGAGTGGGGTGAGGCGTACGCCGTCTACCTGCTCGTCGGTGGTGCGCTCTACGTCGCGGGAGTGGTCCTGCTGACGTCCGTGTACCACGTCCCCCGCAACGACGCCCTCGACGGCCTCGATCCGGACGCCGCCGGCTCTGCCGACCACTGGCGCCGGTACGTGCGCACCTGGACGGCATGGAACCACGTGCGAACCGTTGCCCCGCTCGCCTCTGCCACGCTGTTCACGATCGCGTTGCGCGTCAGTTAGCACCGCCCGCCGACGAGCTGCGCTCACCGGGTTCGCATCAAGCCGTACATGTCAAGGGAACGCTGCTCTATCGTCGCTTCGCTCGACCCGTCCGCGTACGCGGGCGACACGAGCGATGCCGCTTGCTCGACGCGGAGGAGAACCACCGACTTGACCCGGCTCGTGTCGGAGCCGCGTTCCGTCGCGTACCAGCGCAGGATCTCGTCGAAGCGCCTGCCGTCGCGGTGCACCTCGGCCCGGCCCTTGAACCGGTAGCCCTTGCGCCGGATCGGGTCGACGACGTTGACCTCCACGACCGGGTTGCCCGCCTCGATGTTCGTCACCGTCCCCGGCGACGCGATGTCGAGGAAGACGAGGTGGTCGTC
>DATFXL010000111.1:0-34159 GCA_035316025.1 Acidimicrobiia bacterium | reverse complement strand
GCCGGGCACGAACGGGCAGCACGCCTTCTACCAGCTCATCCACCAGGGCACGCGGTTGATCCCGTGCGATTTCATCGGCTTCGTGAACGCCGACACGGAGGTCGACGACCATCAGAACCTGCTCATGGCGAACTTCTTCGCCCAGACCGAAGCCCTGGCTTTCGGGAAGACGCGGGCCGAGGTCGAGGCGGAGGGGGTGCCGGCGTTCCAGGTGCCCCATCGCACGTTCCGGGGCAACCATCCGACCAACACGATCCTGGCCGCGAAGCTCACGCCGTACGTGCTCGGTCAGCTCGTCGCGATGTACGAGCACAAGGTGTTCACCCAAGGGACGATCTGGCAGATCAACTCGTTCGACCAGTGGGGCGTCGAGCTCGGCAAGGTGCTCGCGAACAAAATCGTTCCGCAGCTCGAGGAGCCGGATCGCGAGCTCGACCACGACAGCAGCACGAACACGTTGATCCGCCGCTTCCGCACGCTGCGGGGCTGACGGGCGTCGTCGCGCCCCACGCGTTACCGTTTCTGTCCTATGCGGCGGGTGGCGAGCGCGGTACTGCTCGTCGTGGCAGGGATCACGTTCCCGGTGCTCATCATCGCCAACTGGGCAGGGACAACCCTGTACGACAGCGACGCCTTCAGCGAGCGCGCCGTCGAGCCGCTCAACTCCCAGGCCGTCCGCACGGAGCTCGCGCGACGGTTGACCACCCAGCTCATCGAGGCCGGGAACCAGCAGGCAACGAGCTTCCGCCCCGCGTTCGAGCTTGCGCTCGAGGGCGTCATCGACACCGACACGTTCAAGTCGATCTTCCGGAACGCGGTTCGCCGCACGCACGAGGCCGTCGTCGAGCAGGGCGGAAGTGGCCGGCAGGGACTCGACCTCGGTGCCTCGTTCGCGCTGATCACGAGCAGCCTCCAGGGGTCGGGCGGCGGCGGAGGCAACCAGCAGGGCGCGAGCGGGCTCGACAACAGCCTGAGCGACATCACGAAGACGATCGGCGACTACGGCCTTTGGGACGCGGAGGGCATCGTCGGCCAGATCACTCTCGCCGCCCTGGTCCTCGGGCTGGGCGCCGTGATCGGGTCCATCCTCCTCGCGGAGGACCGGCGGCGCGCCGTTCGCCGTCTGGGTATCGCGGCGGTGATCGACGGCCTGTTCATCGTCGCACTCCTGTTCGTCGCGACCTGGCTCGTCGGGCGGCAGATCGACGATCCGCAGCTCTCGGGCGCGATCAAGGGTGCGTTGAGCGAGGTCACGGAGGACCTGCGCCTCACCGCTCTCTGGATCGCCGCCTACGGACTCATCGTGGCGGCCGCCGCCGCCAGCGCCGAGCACGAATTCACGCCGGCCTTCGTGTGGCGACGCGCCCGCGGATGGGTCGAGCGGCGTCGCCAGACCACCTGGGGCACGATCCTTCTCGGCGTCCTGGGCATCTTCATCAGCATCACCTTCATCGCAGAGCCGCTCGGGAACCTCGAGCTTTTGGTCCGGGCGGCGGCGTTGTGGGTCGGATATCTGGCCGTCTACGAGATCCTCCGGCTCGTGCGCGCCATCACCGCCCAGCACGTGGAGCGGCGCGCTCTTTGGCCACGACTGGCGACCGTCGGTGGCGCGATCGTGGTGATCATCGGGCTCGCGACCGCGGGCTTCATCCTGACGACCCGCGGAGCCGCGAAGAACGCGAAGGCGAGCAACGTTCAGCTCTGCAACGGGAAGAAGTCGTTGTGCGACCTCCGGATCGACCAGGTGACCTTCCCGGGCGTGCACCATGCGATGGCATCCGCTGAGTACCCCGGCTGGCTCTTCGCGCAGCAGATCGGGACCATCACGCAGCAGCTGAGCGCAGGCGTTCGGGCGCTGAACATCGACACGCACTACGGGGTGCAATCCACGGCGCGAGTCCCGGGGCAGAACACCCAGATCGTCCTCACCGACAAGACCGCAGAAAAGGTCTCGCACGCCGACGACGCGAACCCCGTCGCGGCGAAGCGAGCGGCGCAACTCGCCGCCGGCGCGCCAAAGGCCGCCGACGCGCAGACCGGGATCTACATGTGCCACAGCAACTGCGAGACCGGCGCCGTCCCGTTCAGCAAGGGACTCGAAGAGATCAGGAAGTTCCTCCTGGCCCACCCCGATGACGTGCTGATCCTCACCTTGCACGACTTCACCAGCCCGGCGGACAACGCCGCCGCCATCGAGGCGGCGGGCCTGGCGGATCACGCGGCGACACTGCAGCCTGGTCAACCGCTTCCCACGCTCCGGGAGTTGATCAACAACGGACGGAACCTGCTCGTGTTCGCCGAGCGCGGTGATCCCGGAGGCCCGCCTTGGTACCACAGCATGTACGACTGGTTTCAGGAGACGCAGTTCTCCTTCGCCAGCAAGAACCAGTTCAACTGTCAGCCGAACCGCGGGAAACCCGACGCGCCGCTGTTCCTCATCAACCACTGGATCACAGTGTCGCCGCCGAACCCGTCCGAGGAGGAGGTCGTGAACTCGCGCGCCGTCCTCGACAGGCGGATCCAGCAGTGCCGCCGTGAGCGCGGCCTCGTCCCCAACATCATTCAGGTCCAGTTCGCCGAGAAGGGCGACCTGGCGTCCGTTGTCCGATCACTCAACGACAACCAGCTGAAGGAACAGCGCGCGAACGCGGCCGAGGCCCAGCTGCCGACTCAGCCTCCCCCCGACCAAAACGCGGCTCCCGGCTCACCGGACACCGGGCCGGTCACGCCGCTGCCGGCACCGACCACCATCACGACGTTGACCGGTGGTGATCCCGTGGCAGTCTGTCGTGTCCTGCCGTCGGTGAGGCTGAGCGTCACCGCGTGGGCGGTGGCCACCCTGCAGGGGGATCCGGCGGACACCGGCCGCAGCGACCTCGCGTACGCGCCGCTCCTCGCGCAGGCCCTTCCTTCGTACATCAAGGTCGCACCTCAGGAGCTTCAGGCGAAGGCCCAACCGATTCTCGACCGGGCGAACGACGCGGTTGCGAGCCTTCGCGCCCTCGGCCTCAAGGACCGTGACATCAAGCAACTCGCAAACTCGACGTCCGACGCGCTGTTGGGCCCGGACCATCCCGACGGGTCGACCGTCCGCGACAAGGTGCTGAAGCAAATCGGGAACAAGATCGCGGCGAAGAAGGGCGACCCTGCTCAAGTGGCTCCGGCCGCCAACGACTTCCTGGCCTCACACGGCGATCCCACTCCACTCATGGACCTGGGGTTCGTCCCGCCGGACATCGGACTGGCCGCCGGCTACACCTGCGCGACCGAGCCGGGCTGATGCACGGCGGGTCCCGTTCGTAGGACGGCGCAGCGATGAGGGTCGCGATCGCAGCCGACCACGCGGGTCTGCCGCTGCGACCGACCATTGCCGACGCCGTCCTCGCCGCGGGTCACGAGCCGCTGCTGTACGGACCCGACACGGCGCCGCCCGAAGGCATCGACTACCCGCTCGTCGCCCAGGCCGTCGCCGACGCGCTGGAAGCGACCGACGCCGACCGCGGCATCCTCGTCTGCGGGAGCGGCGCGGGCGTCACGATCGCGGCCAACAAGCTCCCGGGCGTCCGAGCCGCGTACGCGGCCGACCACTACACCGGCCACCAGATGGTCGAGCACGACCACGTCAACGTGCTCACGCTCGGCGCTCGGGTGATGGGCCCGGAGGTCGCGGCGGAGATCGTCGACGCCTTCGTCAACGCGGTCCCGAGCACCGCCGCGCGTCACCTGCGCCGCCTGGGCGAGGTCCTCGACTTCGAGCGCGACCGCAGCATGAACGCGGCGACGCGACTCCACGACGTCGGCCAGAGCCTGTGGCTCGACAACATCACGCGCGGTCTGCTCACGAGCGGGACACTGGCCCGCTACATCGGCGACCTCGCCGTCACCGGACTCACGTCGAACCCGACGATCTTCGACAAGGCGCTGTCCGGAAGCGGCGACTACGACGAGCAGATCGAATCGTTGCTGGCGGCGGGCACCGAAGGCGAGGAGCTCTTCTTCGAGCTCGCTCTCTTCGACCTCAGGAAGGCGGCGAGCCTGTTGCGGGCGATTTGGGACGCGACCGGCGGTGGCGACGGGTGGGTGTCCCTCGAGGTGTCGCCCAAACTGGCCCACGACACGAACAGCACCGTCGACGAGGCGAAGGAACTCCACCGGAAGGCGGCGACGCCGAACCTCTTCGTCAAGGTGCCCGGGACCCCCGAGGGCATCCCGGCCATCGAAGAGCTCATCGCGGCCGGAGTGCCGGTGAACGTGACCCTGCTGTTCGCGCCGGAGCAATACCAGGCCGCCGCCGAGGCGTACCTGCGCGGGCTCGAGCGCCGCGAGAAGAGCCGGGCGCACCTCGACGTCGCTTCGGTGGCATCCGTGTTCATCTCCCGCTGGGACGCCGCGGTCGCCGGCAAGCTGCCCGATGACCTGCGCGGGCAGCTCGGCGTCGCCGTTGCGAAGCGGGCGTACAAGGCGTACCGCGAGCTGCTCGCATCCGATCGCTGGCAGAAGCTGGCGGGGGCGGGCGCGAAACCACAACGGCTCCTGTGGGCGAGCACCGGAACCAAGGACCCGATCCTCGCCGACACCTACTACATCCACGCGCTGGCCTCGGAGCAGACGATCAACACGATGCCGGAGAAGACGTTGCTGGCGTTCGGCGCGCACGGCGCGGTCGGTGACCTCCTGCCGCCCGACGGTGGCGACGCCGACGAGTTGCTCGCTCGCATCGGGGCAGCCGGCATCGACGTCGACGCCCTGGCTGCGACCCTACAGACCGAAGGCGCGGGCGCCTTCGTGAGGTCATGGGACGACCTCCTCGGCCGGATCAGCGCGAAATCGCACGAGGTGCGAGCGGCGACCTGACCGATCCGCCACGGAGCCACGCAACGAACCTCCGGTGGCGGCACGCCGATTCGTCACGCGCCGGTAGCGTTGCGCACGGCGAGAGGAGAGAGACATGCAGCTCGGGATGATCGGACTGGGGCGCATGGGCAACGGCCTCGTACGCCGGCTCATGGAGGACGGCCACGACTGCGTCGTATACGACCACAACGAGCCGAAGATCAAGGAGCTCGCCGACATCGGAGCCACCGGCGCGTCGTCGCTCGAGGACTTCGCGTCGAACCTCTCGAAGCCACGCGCGGCCTGGATCATGGTCCCGGCCTCGGTCACCGGCGCCTCGGTCATGCAGCTGGCCGACGAGTTCGAGGCCGACGACATCATCATCGACGGTGGCAACTCGTATTACCGCGACGATATCGCCCGCGCGAAGGAGCTCGCAGCCCAGAGGATCCACTACGTGGACGTCGGCACGAGCGGGGGCGTGTTCGGACTCAAGCGCGGCTTCTGCCTCATGATCGGCGGCGAGGAGCAGGTCGTGCGCCACCTCGACCCGATCTTCGCCTCCATCGCTCCCGGCGTCGACGCTGCCCCGCGCACAGCGGGCCGCACCGGTGCGCCGAGCCCGTCCGAGCAGGGGTACCTCCACTGCGGCCCGAACGGCGCCGGCCACTTCGTGAAGATGGTCCACAACGGGATCGAGTACGGGATCATGGCCGCGTACGCCGAGGGCCTCGCCGTGCTCGAGAAGGCGGACATCGGGACGAAGCAGCAGGCGAGCGACGCCGAGACGGCGCCGCTCGAGCATGCGGAGTTCTACCAGTACGACCTGAACATCCCGGAGGTGGCCGAGGTCTGGCGGCGGGGGAGCGTGATCTCGTCGTGGCTGCTCGATCTCACGGCGGACGCGCTCCATCGCTCCCCCGAGTTGGCCGAGTTCGAGGGACGCGTCTCCGACTCCGGCGAGGGACGCTGGACCGTCATGGCCGCGATCGACGAGAGCGTCCCTGCGCACGTCATCACCGCGTCGCTGTTCGAGCGGTTCAGCTCCCGCGGTGAGGCCGACTTCGCCGACAAGCTGCTCTCGGCCCTGCGCAGCGAGTTCGGCGGCCACATCGAGAAAGGGCAGTGATGAACACCGGAGCCGAGCACTCGGACGCGCTGGTCTTCTTCGGCGCATCGGGCGACCTCGCCTACAAGAAGATCTTTCCCGCGCTCTACTCCATGACCAAGCGCGGTCATCTCGGGATCGCGGTGATCGGGGTGGCGGCGTCGAAGTGGACCATCGACGACCTCCGCAAGCGAGCTCACGACAGCGTCGAGGAGCACGGCGGTGGCATCGACGACAAGAACGCGTTCGAGAAGCTCGCCCAGTCCATGAGCTACGTGGACGGTGACTACCGGCACGCCCGCACGTTCACCTCGATCGGCTCGACGTTGCAGGACGCCAAGTCGAAGCGCCCGGCGCACTACCTCGCGATCCCGCCCAGCCTGTTCCCGACCGTGGTCGAAGGGCTCGGCAAGTCCGGCTGCGCGAATCACGCCCGCGTCATCGTCGAAAAGCCCTTCGGGCGCGACCTGGCGTCGGCTCAGGAGCTCAACCGGGTCCTGCATTCGGTGTTCCCGGAACCGGCGATCTTCCGCATCGACCACTATCTCGGTAAGGAGGCGGTCGAGAACCTCCTGTACTTCCGCTTCGCGAACTCGTTCCTCGAGCCCATCTGGAACCGCAACTACGTCGAGAGCATCCAGATCACGATGGCCGAGAACTTCGGCGTCGAAGGCCGCGGCCGCTTCTACGAGGAGGTCGGCGCCCTGCGCGACGTGGTCCAGAACCACATGCTCCAGACGGCGGCGATCCTGGCCGCGGAGCCACCCGTCGGCGACGAGGTGGAGTCCCTGCGGGACGAGAAGGAGAAGGTGTTCCGAGCGATGCAGACGCTCGAGCCACGTGATCTGGTACGCGGCCAGTTCGTCGGCTACCGCGACGAGAGCGGCGTCGCGCCCGATTCCGACGTCGAGACGTACGCGGCCGTCCGCGTGCTCGTGGACTCGTGGCGGTGGAACGGCGTGCCGTTCTTCATCCGGGCCGGCAAGGAGCTGCCGGTGACGGCGACGGAGGTGATGGCCAAGCTGCGCAAGCCGCCCCAGCAGGTCTTCGACGAGGCCGAGATCGACCCCGATGACCAGAACTACCTGCGGTTCCGCCTCGGCCCGGACAAAGTGGCGGTCGCGCTCGGGTGCCGGGCCAAGGTCCCCGGCGAGTCCTTCCGGGGCCGGTCCGTCGAGCTGTACGTCTCCAATCAGTCCGGGGACGAGATGTCGGCGTACGAACGGCTCATCGGCGACGCGCTGGCGGGCGAAGCCCTCTTGTTCGCACGCCAGGACGGCGTCGAGGCCGCGTGGCGCGTCGTCAACCCCGTCCTGACCGACCACGGCCTCGCCCACGCCTACGAGCGGAAGACGTGGGGCCCGGCCGAGGCAGGAGCGCTGCTCCCGGGGGGCGAGTTCTGGCACGATCCGGCGCCGTGAGCGACGGCGGGGCCCCGGGTGAGCTCTGGCTCGTCCGCCACGGCGAGACCGAGTGGACCGAGTCGGGCCGGCACACGAGTCACACCGACGTGGCCCTCGCGGCGCGCGGCCGCGAGCAGGCCACGGCGGTCGGAGGTCTCCTGGCAGGACGGCCGTTCGCCGTCGTGCTGTCCTCGCCGATGTCGCGCTCCATCGACACGTGCCGGCTGGCCGGGTACGGCGACGGCGCCGAGATCGATGACGATCTCACGGAGTGGGACTACGGCGACTACGAGGGACGCACCACGGCGGACATCCGGGACGAGCGGCCGGGATGGACGGTGTGGTCGGGATCTCCCGGCGGCGAGACGCTCGAGCACGCGGCCGGACGCGCCCGGCGCGTGATCGAACGCGCCGCGTCGGCGGGCGGGGACGCGGTCGTGTTCTCGCACGGCCACTTCCTCCGCATCCTCGGCGCGACCTGGTTGGGCCTGCCGCCCGAGGGCGGGCGGCTGCTGTCGCTCGGCACGGCGTCGCTGAGCGTCCTCGGGTACGAGCGCGAGACGCGCGTGATCCGGGGGTGGAACTGGTCGTGCGAGGTCGACTAGGCACTCGGCCATGCCCGCCAAGCCCGTTCCCACCCCGAACGCGCCGCCGGTCGCGGGTCCGTATTCCCCCGCGGTGCGCGCCGGCGACTGGCTCGTGCTCGCGGGTCAGATCGGCTTCGATCCCGCGTCCGGCGAGATCCCGACGCGTCTCGGGGATCAGGCCCGGCAGGCGCTCGCGAACGTCGCCACGGTCCTCGCCGACTGCGGCGGCGCGCTCACCGACGTCGCCAAGGTCACGGTCTTCACGACCGCGATCGGGAACATGGGGGAGATCAACGACGTCTACGCGGAGGCGTTCGGTAGTCACCGCCCGGCGCGCAGCACGATCGGCGTCGCCGGCCTCCCGGCCGACGCGGCGATCGAGATCGAGGTCTGGGCGTACGTCCCGGCCTGACGCCACGAGGGAAGGGGTCGCGATGGCAGACGACGACGTGCTGGCGAACATCCAGCAGCTCTCCGACGAGGAGCACGAGCTCTACGAACGTCATCGAGCCGGGACGCCGCTGAACGACGAGGATCTCCGACGGATGCACGAGCTCCAGGTCCGTCTCGATCAGTGCTGGGACCTGCTCCGCCAGCGCCGGGCTCGGCGCGAGTTCGGAGACGACCCGGCGAGGGCGCGGGCGCGCGACGAGTCGACCGTCGAGGGGTACCAGCAGTAGGCGGGGCAGGGAACACTCCCGGCCGGTGGCGGCGTTGGCGGGGGAGCAATCGATCCGGGGGAAGGAGCAGCATGAGCCCCGAAGTGACCAAGACGGACGATGAGTGGCAGCGGGAGCTGACGCCCGCTCAGTACCAGGTGCTCCGCCATGCCGGCACCGAGCCCGCGTTCACGGGTGAGTACTGGGATTGCCACGACGACGGCGTGTACCGGTGCGCGGCGTGCGGCGCCGAGCTGTTCAACTCGGACACGAAGTTCGAGTCTGGCACGGGCTGGCCGAGCTTCACCGAGCCGGCCGTCGCCGACGCGGTCGAGCTCCGACCCGATCGCAGCCACGGGATGACGCGCACCGAGGTGGTGTGCCGCCGGTGCGGGGGCCATCTCGGCCACGTCTTCGACGACGGTCCGGGCCCGACGGGTCAGCGGTACTGCATCAACTCGCTGTCACTCGACCTCGATCGCAACGCCGCCTCGTGACGCAGGCGGCCGGCTCGCCCGCGGCGCCGCAGCAGCAGGTCGAGCTTGGCACGCCGCGCGGCCGGTGGGTGATCCTCGCCGCCATTCTCGGGTCGGGCATCGCGTTCCTCGACTCCACTGTCGTCAACGTCGCCCTGCCCCACATCGGCGAGGACCTCGGCGGCGGGCTGTCCGGCCTGCAATGGACGCTCGACGGGTATCTCCTGACGCTGAGCGCGCTGCTCCTGTTGGGCGGCGCGCTCGGAGACGAGTACGGCCGTCGACGCATGTTCGTCATCGGCCTCGTATGGTTCACGGCTGCGTCGGTGCTCTGCGGCATTGCTCCGAGCATCGGTATGTTGATCGCCGCCCGCGCGCTGCAAGGCGTCGGCGGCGCGCTCCTCGTGCCCGGGAGCCTCGCGCTCATCACGGCCAGCTTCCGCCCCCAGGACCACGGCGCGGCGATCGGCGCCTGGTCGGGCCTGACCGGCGTCGCCACCGCACTGGGCCCGTTCCTGGGCGGCTGGCTCGTCGACTCCGTCTCGTGGCGACTGGTGTTCCTCATCAATGTCCCCCTCGCCGCCGTCGCCCTCTGGGTGACGCTGCGCCACGTTCCCGAGAGTCGTGACCCGCACGCCGGCGCGCACCCGGACTTCGCGGGAGCGGCCACCGTCACGGTGGGTCTCACCGGCGTTGTCTTCGCGCTGATCCAAGGCCCGGCCCACGGCTGGACGCCGTTCGTGATCGTCGCGGGCATGGTCGGCCTGGTGGCGCTCATCGCGTTCCCGTTCGTCGAGCAACGTGTGAGCTCGCCGCTCGTCCCCCTCGAGATCTTCAAGTCACGCCAGTTCAGTGGAGCAAACGGCACGACGTTCGTCGTGTACGCCGCGCTCGGCGTCGCACTGTTCCTCGTCGTTGTCGAGCTCCAGACCGTGCTTCACTACTCGGCACTGCAGGCCGGGGCCGCCACCCTGCCGATCACGGTGCTCATGCTGTTCCTGTCCCCGCGGGCGGGAAGGCTGTCGCAGCGAATCGGCCCCCGGATCCCGATGACGATCGGCCCCCTGGTCGTCGCCGTGGGCCTCGTCATGCTCGCCGGGATCGGGCCGGGGACCACCTACTTCACGGGGATCCTGCCCGGACTCGTCGTCTTCGGGCTCGGGCTCTCGCTCACCGTCGCACCGCTCACCGCCGCAGTCATGGGATCCGTCGAGGAAAGCCACGTGGGCGTCGGCTCGGGCGTGAACAACGCCGTCGCTCGGGTCGCCAGCCTCCTCGCGGTTGCCGTGCTCCCCGCGCTCGCCGGTCTCGAGTCGGCGTCGGCGGGCGCGGAGTTCAGCGACGGAGTGGCGCGCGCCCTCTACATCTCGGCCGCGCTCGCCGTCGTCGGGGCACTCAACTCGTGGATCACGATCCGGTCGGCGGCGCGGGTCTCGACGCCGAGTCAGCCGCTGATGGTCTCGTGCCAGGACCCGTGCGTGCGTGAATCGCCAGGCCAGGTGGACGAGGCCGCCTGAGCGGCGCATGCTGACGGGAGCATGACCGCACGGCTGGGTGCCTGTGTCGTGGCGCTGGCCCTGGCCGTCGCCGTCTCCACCACGGCGGCCGCAGAGCCCGCGCCGCGCACCGATCCTCCGGCGTACCGCGACCAACCGCCGCTGGCCTTCGTGTCCGACGGGCGCGTCCTGATTCTCGACGGTCGCGGGAACGCTCCGATCCGCGTGCCCGGGGTCGACGACGCCTGCTGCGTCGCCTTCTCGCCCGACAGCTACTACGTGGCGTTCGAACGTGGCGGCGACCTGTGGGTCGCCGAGCACGACGGCACCGAGCTACATCGCGTGGCCCGGTCGGTGGCCCGATGGGAGTGGGCCCCCGATGGGCAGGCCCTCGCCGTGGTTCGCGAGCACCGGACCGGCATCGAGTTCGTCGGCGCCGACGACGCGCGCATCCGGGCGACCCTCCTCGCCGACCATCGCGTCCTCGACATGTCCTGGGCCGGGTACGGCCGCCGGATCGCGGTGTCGGCGGTCCCGATCTCCGGACGCCCCGGCGCCGGAGCAGGCGCCGAGCTCTTCATGCTCGAGGTGCCCGGACCGTACGGCAACGACTGTCCCGCCCTGTGTCCCGAAGCGCCCGTGCCGGTCCCGGTCTCGCATCGTGAGACAGGATCACGCCCGTTGCTCGCCGGCTGGTCGCCCAACATCCAGGCCATCGCGCTCTGGACGGCGCCGGCCGACGGAGGGACGCTCGGCGTCGTGTCCCCCCACGGCGGGGACGTCACGCCGATCGCAGGGACCCTCGTTCGGCGTTCATGGGTGCAGTGGTCGAGAAACGGGGACCGCCTCCTCGTCGTCGAGGGCACGGCGCGCGAGGCGGGCGCGCCGCGGGCGCTGCTCCTCTGCACGGGTCCGTCGTCCTGCCGGCCCGTGGCCGGCGGCGACGAAGCTGTCGCCGACCCGGCGTGGTCCCGGTCGGGCGCGATGGCCTACGTCGGCACCGAGCGGCGCCAGCTGTGGGTGGCGAACCCGGACGGAGCGGAGGCCCGGGGGCTCGAGGCCGCCGGCGACGGTGTCGCCGCGCCCCGCTGGCTGCCCGACGGCCGCCATCTCGTCTTCGTGCGCGACCGCCGCGTGTGGCTGCTGGACGCCGGGAACGCGGCTCGGCCCGCGGCCGCGGTCCCGGTGGCCGGACCGCTCGGACGGGACGGGGCCGCCCCGGGGCCGCCCACCCACGAGCCGCCCGATCTGTCCCCCGATCTCGCCGAACACCTATATTCCGTCGCTCCGTGAACCGCGCGTCACCCCGGATCCGTAAACGATTGGCGGAACACGGCGGAACCGGAGATGGTTGTACGTGTGCTTCGGGGCGATTCCCGGCGAGACGCCCGGAGACGCACTCATCGCCGCGGCACATCGAATGAAGGACGGTACGTGACCCAGGTCACACAGCGCACGGAGCGCCACGACGAGGACCTCGTCCGCGTCTATCTCGACGAGATCGGCCGCCACGAGCTCCTCACCAAGGACGACGAAGCCCGCCTCGCCCAGGACATCGACGCAGGCCGGATCGCGCGCGCCAAGCTCGAGGAGGGCGGTCGCATGAAGCGCAGCGAGCGCCGCGCCCTCGAAGCCGACGTCGAGCGGGGCGAGCAGGCTCGCCGCGAGTTCATCCAGTCGAACCTGCGACTGGTCGTCTCGATTGCCAAGAAGTACCAGGCGTCGGGGCTCCCGCTACTCGACCTCGTGCAGGAGGGGAACCTCGGGCTGATGCACGCGGTCGAGAAGTTCGACTGGCGCAAGGGCTTCAAGTTCTCCACGTACGCCACGTGGTGGATCCGCCAGGCCATCCAGCGGGGCATCGCGAACACGGGCCGGACGATCCGTCTGCCCGCGCACGCCGGCGACAACCTGCTGCGCCTGCACCGGGTCCGGGCCCAGCTCGAGGCCGAGCTGGAGCGAGAGCCGACCGTCGCCGAGCTCGCGAACGAGCTCGACGTCGCCGAGGAGAAGGTGACCGAGCTGCTGCTCGTCGCGCCCGACCCTGTGTCGCTGGCCGAGCCGGTCAGCGAGGACGGCGAGACGGAGCTCGGCGACCTGGTCGAGGACCGCAACGCGGAGTCGCCGTTCGACGCCGCCGCGCGCGCGATGCTCCCGGCCGAAGTCGAGAAGATCCTCTCGGTGCTCGACGAGCGTGAGCGCCGGATCCTGAGCCTGCGCTTCGGCCTCGACCGGGGCGAGCCGCGCACACCGGACGAGGTCGGCGAGCTCGTGCATCTCAGCCGCGAGCGGGTCCGGCAGATCGAGGCCCGGGCACTGTCGCGTCTGCGGCACCCGTCCGCGGATACCGGGATCCGCTGGCTGCTGGCCAGCTGACCCCGGCTGCGTCCCCGTGGGTGACGAAAGGCCTCACGGGACGCATCACGAAGGGCCAATCGCCGTCGCGGTCACGACACCCGGCGTGGCGTCGTCACCGTCGACGAGCCCGGCTCGCTCCACCACGGCACGAACGCGTTCGTGATCGTTGGGCGCCGCCAGCGCGAGCGTGCCGCCCCGGAGCAGCGCGTGGCTGAGGTTGGCGACGCCGGCGTCGGCGTCCGCGAACACGGACAGCCCCCCTGCGATCACGATCACGTCGAACCGGAGGGGCGCGAAGCGCTGCGTCTGCGCGTCACCGTGCACGAAGCCGACGTGGCGAAGCGCGGCCGCGGCGACGCGGCGGCGAGCGTCCTCGAGCATCGTCAGGCAGGCGTCGACGCCGAGAACGAGACCGGACCCCCCCACCCGGCGCGCGGCGGTGAGGGTCGTGGACCCTCGGCCGCAGCCGACATCGAGGACGCGCGCGCCCGGCCGTAGCCCCGCCGCGTCGAACAGGGCGAGCCCCGTCGCCGCGGTGTCGAGAGAGTGGAGCGTCGTGGTCATGCCGCCTCTTTCCGCATGGCTCACTGTGGTTCACACTATGTATTTGACATAGCTGTGATTGTCAAGTAAAACGTCCGGCATGGGACGAGGACGCCGCTTCACGGGGCACCATCACGGTCACCACGGGCGGGGTGCCCGCTGCCGGTGGCTCACCCAGCCGGGCACGTGGGAGGTGCACGCCCGGGTCGAACGCTTCGTCGAGCCGGCGCTGCTGCTCATCCTGCGCGACGGGGAGACGCACGGCTACGACCTGGGGGATTCCCTCGCCGAGCTGGCACCCGACGACCCCGTCGACCTCGGGAACCTCTACCGGCTGCTGCGGTCGCTCGAAGCCGAAGGCGTGGTCACCTCGCGCTGGCGTGACGACCTTCCCGGTCGGGTCAAGCGCACGTACGACTTGACCGACGAAGGCCGGCGGTTGCTCGACACGTGGGCCGAGTCCCTGCGTAAGACGGACGAGACCATCGCCGCGTTCCTGCGGCGCTACGAGGAAGGAGCCGCGACGTGAGAGGAGACCGCGCGCTACGAGAGGAGTTCCGGCGCATGCGACGCGTGCACCGGGCCCGCCGCCGGTACGACGACTACCGCTGGTGGAGGGGCGAGGACGACGTGGCCGCGCTCGAGGGATTGCAACGCGACCTCGAGGAAGCGGCCGCCGACGTCGCCGAGCAGATCAAGCGACTGAAGGCGTCGCAGGAGCTGTAGGCGTCGCCGGTCGCGGCGCGAGGATGCCGTGGCGGCGCATAGAACGGCGGAACCAGAGCGTCGAGACGACGATGGCGCCACCCGTCAGTCCCCAGGAGACCAGCGTCCTCGCGACGAGGAACGTCGCCAGTGACTGACTGAGCAGGAGCCACAACGTCACGGTTGCATTGGCGAGCTGTGTGAACGCCCACAGCAACGAGATCTGCAAGAAGAACCTGCGCACGGGCGCGTGCGCGAGCACGCCGCTCGGGATCGGGCAGAAGTCGCGGGCGAGCCGTTCCGCCAACGGTCGACCCAACGGCACGGAGAGGAGGAACGCGCCGGCGACGAGCGCGGTGCCAAGCGTCGGCTGGAGGAAGTACACGACAACACTCCCCGACACCATCGCGATGATCGTGCGCGCCGTGAGCGTGACCGCGGTCAGCACGAGGATCCCGGGAACGCGCTGGCCCATCACCAGCCGCCGCGCCACAGCGGCGTAGGTCCAACCGAGGCCGATCAGGACGGCGCCCCACACGCCGAGGAACCGCAAGGTCAGGAGGAAGAGCGCAAGGGGGACGATCGTGCCCTCGACCACGTGGGGCGCGGCGTGCCGAGCCAGGGTCCGCAGACGCGGGATCTCGAAGTGAGGGATCTCGAGGCGAGTCGACATGGCCGGGAAGGCAGCACTGTAGAGGCCGCGGGCACCGGAGTGGTATCGGGGCGGCCGCCCGGGTCCCCGTACGATCGGTCGGCGGCGAGGGAGGTGCCGATGCGCTGGATCGTCCACGGTGAGCGCGCCCTGTACTCGAGCCCTTGGGTCGGGCTGCGCATGGTCGACGTGGAGATCCCCGGCGGCGAGCGCTTCGAGCACCACGTCGTGCGGGTGCCGAGGCCGGCGGCGGGCTGTGTCGTCCACGACCCGGAGTTGGGCGTCCTGTTGCTGTGGCGGCACCGCTTCATCACCGACACCTGGGGCTGGGAGATCCCCGCCGGCGCCGTCGACGACGGCGAGAACCCGGCCGATGCCGCCGCACGGGAGGTACGCGAGGAGACGGGGTGGCGGCCGGGCCCGGGGGAGCACCTGGTGAGCTACCAGCCGTCGAACGGGCTGTCGGACCAGCGGTTCAATATCTTCCTCGCCCACGGCGCCGAGCGCGAGGGCGACCCGGTCGACGCCGGCGAGTCCGAGCGCGTCGCGTGGAGGTCGGTGGACGAAGTCCGCGCCGATATCGCCCGCAACGACGTGGCCGACGGGTTGTCGCTCACCGCCCTTCTGTACGCACTCGCGTTCGACCGCCTCGGGCCACTCCGCTAGATCGACTCCAGGTCGGCCTGGCTGTAGACGCGGAACGCGATGAGCGTTCGGGTGCGCAGCACCCCCGGCTGCGCGGCGATACTGCCCGTGACGAGGTCGGCGAGCGATTCGTGGTCGGACACCCGGACGACGACGACGATGTCCTCGTCCCCTGCGACGGAGTACGCGGCGCTCACGCCCTCGAGGTCGGCGATGTCGCTCGCCAGCGCCGTGATGCGCGCCGGCTCGGCGGTGATGAGGACGATGGCATGGACCAAGGGCCTCGACTCTAGGACGCCGCGCGCGCACGCCGCCGCCGGAGTGCCTGCCACGCGAGGAACGCGCCGCATCCGACCGTCGCCACGATCGAGATCGTGGCGCCGACGATCACCGACGTCGGGCGGTAGTGGAACGTCACGGTCGACCTGCCGGCCGGCACGCGCACGGCGCGGAAGTTGAAGTTGGCGCGCCTGATGTCGGCCGAGTGCCCCCGGACGGTGGCTTGCCACCCTGGGTCCCACGAATCGAGCAGTACCAACCATCCGCCGCGATCGCTGTTCACGCGTATCGACACGTCGTCGGGGCGGTCCGTCTTCCACTCGACGTCTCCGGCCCGGGTGCCGGGGGCGGCCTCGCCTCCCGGCGGTGCCGGCGCCTCGACGGTCACGACAGGCGACGCGTCACCGGTCGTCGTCAACAGATCGGCCAGTGCACCGCGCCGATCTGGCACCCAACGAGGGTCGTCCACGACGAAGGCGCGGCCCGGGGACCTCGCGACCTTGTACACGATGCCGTCCGGCCCGCGGTACATCGGATCGAGACCACGGGCGGCGAGGGCATCGGGTTGCCATTGCGGGTCTCGCTCGACCTCCGGGGCGACCAGCAGCGCCGAGATGCCGACGCGAGGGAGGAGCTCCAGTCGCGTCAGGGAGGTGAAATAGGGAAAGAAGGCGCCGTAGCGACGGTTCGCCTTGACTTGCGCGGGCGACTCGCCGCCGACGACGCGCCACAGCATCACCGTCTCGCCGGGCGTCTGCCCCTCGTAGCCTCCGGCAACGGGGAGGTCCAAGGCCACTGCCGTCGCGCCCGGGAGCGGGACGCGCGTTGTGTGGTGACGGCGCGGGGGTGGCACCCGCCGCGTCACGGGCAGGACCCGACCCTCGCCCGGCCCGTCGCCGACCACGGCCCGGAGCGCGTCGACCGCTGGCGTCGGCGGGAGCAGTTCGCCGGGCTGCCCGAAGGGCGGGTTGATCGCGCGCATGTACGTGACCAGCTGGGCCGCGGTCACGACGATGCAGCCCATGGCCACCAACCCGGGAACCAGCCGCCGGAACGTCTCGGGACGATCCCGCCACGACCCCAGCCGTTCCAGCACAGCATCGAGACCGAGACCGCCCAGCACGACGACGCCGAAGACGAAGAGGAACTCCGTGCGGCCGATGCCGACCAGGCTGCGTAACGGTGGCACCAGCGTGACTGCCAGCCACGTGGCCGGCGGCACTGCCAGCACGAGGGCCATCACGACGATCAGGCCGCGACCAAGGCCGGCGCCGGGACGGCGGCGGACGCTTCCCACGATCGCCAGCAGCGCGACCACCGTTCCCGCGAACGTCACCCTCGCGTAGAGCCCCTCCCGCGACGACACGAACACGTGGAGGAGGTCGTCGAAGGTGACGGGAAACAGCCGCCGATTCTGCGCCGGTGAGAGATCGACGCGGCCGATGCCGACTCGGTCGCGCAGCTCGAGAAACGGGATGATGCTCACCGCCGCGATCGCCACGGCCAGCCCGACGATCGCGAAGGGCTGCGCGGCGTCGCGCACGCGCTCGAAGCCGCCCGTGTCGCGCCGGTGCCGGACGACGCGGCTGACCGCGAGGCAAAACGCGTATACGAACGTGAGCAGGAAGGCGGGCAACGCCAGCTCCGGGCTCCCCCCGAGGTAGAGCCCTCCGAGCGCCAGCGCTCCCCAGACGACGTTGGTGTAGGACCGGCGATCGTGGGCACGCCGCACGAAGAGGACGACGAGCGGCAGCAACGCGAGTACGGCGGCGTAGTTCTCCAATGCGAGCCATGCGGCGGTGTACGAGCTGACCGCCCACGCGAGCCCGCTCAGGAGCGCAGCCGAGAATCGCACACCCAGGTATGCCATGAGCGCGAACATCGTCAACCCGGCCGCCCAGACGTGGAGCATCAGGTACAAGTCGTGGGCGCGCGTGGGTGACAGCGCCGCCGACAGGACGAGACGGGGCGGGTAGGTGAGCATCGTCTGGTTGTCCGCGTAGAGCGGATGCCCGCCCAGCGTCAGCGGGTCCCACAGTGGGAGCTCGTGGTCGCGGCGGACGGACGTCCGCACGAAGACGTCGTACGGGTAGTAGTAGGTGCCGAGGTCGGTCTGAAGCAGGCGGCGGGGCGCAATGTCGGGATTCGGCGCGAAGCCGCGCCAGGGGTACGACCGCGGCTGGCTGTCCGCCGCCGAGGCCCACGTCTTTCCCTCGAACACGACCGGTGCGAACAGGATCGCGACCAGCGCCACGAACAGCGCGGCCGCGACCAAGAACTCACGAGCGCCGATTCGCCGCACCGGTCCCGGCACGCTCCCGTCAGCCCGCGTTTCGATCGGCGGATCTTAGAAGTGGCACGCACTCGTCGTCCTGACCATGGTTCTGAACTCAATGACGAGGCTCCCCGTGAACAACACCCGATCGGGTGGCATCGCGACGCCGTTCGCCGGGTATCCCGTTCGTAATTTTCGAGTTGCGCTGTACGACGTGACGTCGGGGAGGGCCGAAGAGGCGATCAAGATCGCCCGGGCCGGGTTCAAGCCGATCCTCGAAGAGCAGCCTGGCTTCGTGCGTTACGAAGTCGCAGACCTCGACAGTGGAGGAATCGTCTCCTTCAGCGTCTGGGAGACGGCAGCCGAAGCGCAGCGGGCGGTAGAGCTCGCGGATGAATGGGTGCGAGACAACCTCGCGGACCGTGAACGGCTCCGCGAGGAGCACACCGGTGACGTGGCTTGGAACGACCCGGCATAACGCCGGGGAGTGACGACATCCCTGCCAGGAAGGTCACCCCACCGCATAGAGCTGCCATTCCTCTGGCACCCCCTTGAGTCGGTGCGTACCGCGATTCTCGAACGCGATGCCCGAACCAGCGACGAGGTCAACGACGGTTCGAGAGACGAGCACTTCGCCGGAACTTGCTTGTTCCACCACGCGCGCCGCCAAGTTCACCGCGAAGCCACCGACGTCGCTGCGAAGCAGCTCGAGCTCGCCGGTGTGGAGGCCGCACCGCACCTCGAGATCCAATCCTCGCACGGACTGGGCCATGGAACACGCACATTGGATCGCGCGGGCGGGTCCGTCGAACGTGGCGAGCGCGCCGTCGCCAGTTCCCTTGATGAGTGTTCCACGGAATCGTTCGACCTGGTCGCGCATGAGGGCGTCGAGATCGTCCAGGATCTCGTGCCAGCGCCTGTCGCCGACCTCGGCGGCACGCTCTGTCGAGGACACGACATCGGTGAACAACACGGTGGCGAGGACGCGGTCGGGGTCCTCGGAAGATCGAACGCCGGTGAGAAACTCCTGGACCTCATCGATCAGGACGTCAGAGTCCCCGAAGAAGTAGTGGTGATCCGCGCCCGGGAGCCCCACGTAGCGTGCGTTTGCGATCTGTTCGGCCAGGTACCGCCCGTGCTCTGGAGGAACGTACGCGTCTTCCTCGCGATGAACGACGAGTGTGGGGGCTGAGATCATTGGTAGCGCCGACCGGACGTCGAGTTCCAGGACCATCGACATGATCGCCTCGACCGTGCCAGGACTCGCTGAAACGCGCTCGAACCGTCTGTAGGCGTCGTGAACCGGTCCGTGCTGCGGTGCACTCGGCGCTGCGATCGACAGCGTCTGACCGGTACCCCAGGCTCCCTTCAGCCAACTCGGGAATCGACGCAGGTCTTCCATCGGCACACCGGCCGGATAGCCGGGGCCGCGCGTGATGCGAGCGAAGCTGTTTACCAGCACGAGCGCCTTGACACGCTCCGGGTGAGTCGCAGCGAACGTGATCGCCATGGGCCCGCCGCCCCCGTCGCCGAGAAGTGCTGCCCGCTCCGAACCCACGGCGTCCATGACAGCCTGAACATCGTCGATCCAGACCTCGAGTGGGGGCAGCTCTGTCAACGGGACGGGGTCCGACATGCCGCTGCCGCCCTTGTCGAACAGGATGAGTCGGCTGAACGAACTGAGCCGCCGCAGCGTTCTCGCCAAGGGCGCCACGTCCCACTGCGCTTCAACATGACTGAACCATTCAGGGATCAGGACGAGATCGACCGGGCCGTCGCCGATGACCTGGTACGCGATGTGGGCGTTTTGTGTCTTGGCATAGTGGGTCTTGGGCGCGCCAGTCATAGACGAGGTCATGATCGCGCTGAACCAGTGCGGCGTTTCCCGCTGTTTCGACGAGTCAGGACGGAAACAGTCAAAAGCCGCTCAGGTCGAGTACGGAGCGGAAGCCGCTTCTGCATTGGCGACGCGAGTGTGGTCGATGCTCCAGTTTTGGCGTGCCCACTCGAAGCGCCACCGCGGTCGTTCACCTCGCCGCGTCCGAATCCAGAAGCCGTACATCTTGCGAGTCGCGGTGTTTGCGAGCTCACCGAACGGACCAACTCGGGTGAGCGGCGTGAGCGCGCGAGCCAGGGGCCGCAGCACCTCGACCGCGACGCCCATCAAACCCGCCTTGGGCACGTCGAGCATGTCGGCGTAGCTCCCGCCGATCAGGTGGCGAGTGAGCGCGCGCGGCAAGTCCTTGAACAGGGGCGGCATGGACCGGTCCATAGCCTCCAGCAAGGCGCGCATGAGGATCCGCCCGTCTGAGCTTTCGCCCGCGCTCCGCCGGAGGATCTCGCCTCGGAGTCGCCGCACGTCAGAGTAGAAGAGGGGCTGCTCGTCCGAAGGGAAGTCGCGTGGCAAGACGAGCTGGTAGTCGATGCCCATGAGGTGGCCGACAACAAGCCAAAGGTGCACGTACGCGTCTCGCTGCCGCTCGTCGACGGACACGCCCATCTTCTCGAGAGACTCGATCATCACGACCGTGAACGCGGCCAGCGTGCCGAGTAGGTCCTCCTGGTTGATCGGCACGCCGAGGCGATCTGCGTCCCATTCCTTCTCGGGGTCACTCAGAATCCAGTGGCGGACGGCAGCGTGAAACAGGCGAACGCCGCGAGCAGCCTTGTAGGCGACAGTGTCCGGACTCAAGGGAGGCAGCGACTGGTCATTTGCCGCCATGACGTCGAGGAGCATCTGCCCGGTCTCGGCAATGCGGCGCTCGGCGTTCGAGACGAGCTCGCTGGTCCTGGTCAGGACTTGTGCGCCTCGGCTCGCCGTGTAGCTCATCGGAAGCGACGCCGCGAACAGTCCTGAGGCAATCTCGAGACCGAAGTCTCGAAAGAACGCTTGGCCTCGCCGGAGCTCGTCTTCATTGGCCCAGGACGGGAGAGAGACGAAGTCGTCGGGGTAGCACGTCTTCACCTCGGTTACGTCCAGATTCGGCAGTGCGTCGCTAGAGTCGAATCCGCGTTTGATGTCCGCGCTACCTGCTCCGTATTTGACGAGGACGGCAAGGAACTCCCTAGGGTCGAGCCCGGTTTCGGCGACGAACCGGCGAACGCATTCATCGGCTTCGTTGTCGCCTATCCCGCGGAGGCGGTCGAGTTCCTCATCGCTCAGGCTCAGGGGTAGGAAGTCCATCGCGGGAAGCGGTTCGTAGAGCGCCTTGGTCGTCTGACGGGCGCGGAACACGTTGACGATGTAGTTCATCCGGTCGTCCAATGCGGCCCAGTTCGCGGCGCGACACCCACGAGCCGTACCACCGGAGCGGTCGTACTCCGCGATCGCACTTTCCACGCGCTTGTCGCGCAGGCAATCGAGTGGCGGGGGATACAGCGGTTGACCCGGCTCCGGCTGCGGAAGGCCCACACCGATGTGGAGGGCTTCCATACCCGGTCCCTCCCGAGGGAGCTGCAACATCATGATGAATCTTGTGAGGAGCCGCGCGTATCCGTCCGCGACCTGGCGCAACACCGGTGACTCCTCCTGGAGCGCCCACGGCCGTGCATAGGGGCGTAGCGCCGAGCGCTGGGCGGGGAGAACCTTCGTCAGCGCGTGCAGCGTCTCCCGTTCGAGCTCGGGAAGCCGGCGAGCGAACGGGCTCAGGGCGGCTTCGGCGATCGGCTGCAAGCGCGTCTGCTCGTACGCTCCGAGGAGCGCGTTGGCCAACAGGACGAGTTCCGCCTTCTCGTTCTGTTGGTTCGCCCATCGCGCCCGGTAGTAGCACCGCAGCGCCTCGCGGAGCTGTTCGACGTCACCCGGAGGGAACAGCGGGCCGTCGGCCGTGGGTTCGATCGTGAATTCGAACTGTCGCAGCGCGTCGGCGTCGTAGCCACGGTTTCCGTCGAACTCTGCGATGAGACGAGCGACGGCGAGCCCGATCTCCTCGAACACGAGTCGGTTCCCGAGCGCCAGCACTCGGGGCATGGCTCCATGCTCGCGAGTGCGGATCCAGAACCCGAACCTGCGCAACAGCCACTGCAGAGGCGGCACGGGGACGGGGTGTTCGCGGAGCCACTGTTCGATCGTCGGGTTTGGCTCGTCGACACGCAGGTACTGACCGATCAGGCGGGAAGACCACGTGGAGAACGTGCACCAGCTGGCGTTGTCACCGATGTGCTCGTGCAGCCGCCTCGAGATGTCGAAATACGCGTACGTGATCCAATGATTCCGGTACACGTCATCCCGAAGAGCGACGATCTCGCGCACCTCGTCAGGCCCGACGGGCGTTCGAACACTCAGCACCACGCAGCCCTCCCCTCTACGTGCTTCTCCGAGCGCCTCCCGCGCCGCTGGACGACCAGGAGGCGATTTCTTTCAATTCGCGGGTGCGCCGGCGGCGCGCACGCCCGACCTACGTACGTGGGCGAGGGGGGACTTGAACCCCCACGTCCTTGCGGACACAGGCACCTGAAGCCTGCGCGTCTGCCGATTCCGCCACTCGCCCGGGGGCGGGGAAGAGGCAGCGTACCAAGCGTGCCCCTGCGTTCTTGCGGGGTCCGGACGCCACCCGGCCACGGCCGAAACCGGACATCGCGCAGTTACACTTCCGCCCGATGGGACTCCAGAGGTTCGAGCGACGGCTCGAGCGGCTCGTGGAGGGAACGTTCGCCAAAGCCTTCCGCGCCGGCCTCGAGCCCGTCGAGATCGGCCGCAAGATCGCCCGCACCCTCGACTCCGGCCGCACAATCGGTGTCCACGGCGGCTGGGTGGTGCCCAACGACGTCGTCGTCTACCTCTCCCGCGAGGAAATGAAGCGGTTCGCCACGTACTCCGACGTGCTGTCCCGTGAGCTCGGCGACGCCGCCCGCCAGTACGCGCGGGACGAGGGCTACCACTTCCTTGGGCCCGTCACCGTCGCCCTGATCGAGGACGACGACCTCCGCACCGGACAGCTCGAGGTCGTGGCCGAGATCGTCGAGGGCCCGGCCGAGCACCTGGGAGCGCTCGTCCTCCCGGACGGCCGGCGAGTGCCGCTCGGGGACCATCCGGCCGTGATCGGACGGCTCCCCGATTGCGCGGTATCACTTGCGGATGCGCAGGTCTCCCGGCGCCATGCCGAGATCCGGCCCGCAGGCGAGGGTTTCGCCGTCGCCGACCTGGGCAGCATGAACGGCACCACCGTGAACGGCGTCGCCGTCCGCGAGCAGGCGCTCCAGGACGGCGACGAGATCGGGGTCGGATCCACGACCATCCGCTTCGAGGCGTCCTAAGGCGCGACCTTCATGTCCGAAGCCGTCCTGACGGTCCTCAAGTTCTGCTTCCTCGCCCTCCTGTACCTCTTCCTCTTCCGGGTGGTGCGATTGACGGTGCGCGAGCTCAGGGCGCCGGCGCTGTCGGCCGAGCCGGCGGCGGCACCCCCGGTGGCTCCGCCGCCCCGGCGGGGAGGCCGTCCCGAGCCCCGCGGCGCGCTCCGCCTCCGCATCGTCGAGCCGCCGTCTCGGCGCGGTGAGACGCACGCGATCGACCACGAAGTCACGGTCGGCCGGGGCGGGGGATGCGCGCTCGTGCTCAGCGACGACACGTACGTCTCCCAACTGCATGCGCGACTGTTCCAGCAGAACGGCGAGGGGTACGTCGAGGATCTCGGCTCGACGAACGGCACGTTCGTGAACGGCAGGCAGATCTCGGGTCCGACGCGTCTCAGGCGCGGCGACCACGTGCAGTTCGGGCAGACGGTCGCCGAGGTCGGCAAGTGAGCGGCGGCACCGGACGGAGCGCGCCGTGAGTCCCCTCAAGCTCGTCGCCGCCGGCGTCACCGATGTGGGTCGTGTCCGGGACGGAAACGAAGACGACTTCCTCGAGCAGGCCGATCGACTGGGGCTGGTCGCCGTCGCCGACGGGATGGGCGGTCACCGCGCGGGCGAGGTTGCCAGCGCCACCGCGCTCGAGGCGTTACGCGCCGCGGTGGCGGCGGGCCAGCCCTTGCGAAAGGCGATCGAGGGTGCCAACGACGCGGTGCTGGAGAAGTCCGAGTCCGACCACGAGCTGCACGGAATGGGCACCACGCTCACGGCCGGGATGCTCGGCACGGACGGCTCTCTGACGGTCGGGCACGTCGGCGACTCGCGCGCGTACCTGATCCGGGACGGCGAGCTCAGCCAGATCACCGAGGACCACAGCCTCGTCGAGGAGATGGTCCGGGCTGGGGAGCTCACTCCCGAGCAGGCCGAGGTGCACCCGCAGCGGTCGATCATCACCCGCGCCCTCGGAATCGATCCCGTGGTCGACGTCGACCTCTACCCGATTCAGCTCCGGGCTGGTGACCGCGTCCTCCTCTGCTCCGACGGGCTCACCACGATGGTGCGCCCGGAGGAGATCGCGACCATCCTCGGCCGGGAGCACGACCCGAAACGGGCGGCGCAGCTCCTCGTCGACGCGGCCAATGCCGCCGGCGGTGAGGACAACGTGACCGCGCTGATCCTCGAGGCGGTCGAGGTCCCCGACGAGGTAGCGGTCGCGCCCGTCGTCGACGACGGCCGCGATGCCGCCGGCCGGCGCGGTCGGCCCCCGAAACCGCGGCGGCGCCCGGGACGGACCATCTTCCGGATCGCGATATGGGCGCTGCCGATCCTTCTCGTGCTCGGCGTCGCGTTCGCCGTCGTCGGCTGGTACGCGCGCAACACCTACTTCGTGGGGATCGATCGCAGCCGCGTCACCGTGTTCCAAGGGATCAAGGGTGGCCTGCTCATCTGGGACCCGACCATCGAACGACGAACCGACCTCAACCCTGACGACCTGACCACAGCACAACGCGAGGACGTCACCGGCGGCAAGAAGTTCTCGTCCCGCGGCGACGCCGACGCCTACGTCAGGCGCCTCCGCCACGGGATAGAGCAACGCACGACACCTCCGAGCACGACGGTCCCCACCCTGCCGGCGACGAGCGCGCCGCCACCGTCGTGACCCTCACGGCGTCCCAACGGCGGAACTCCGAGCTCGGCCTCGGACTCCTCGCCGTCGTGATCACCGTCGGGGGCTACATCCTCGTCGCGCTCGCCGAAGGACCGTCGCTCCCGGCCAACATCTGGTTCTTCCTGGCCGTGCTGATCGGTTTGTACGTCGCCGCACACGTCGCCGTGCGCCGACTCGCACCGCGCGCCGACGGGACGCTGCTCCCGCTTGCTGCACTCCTCAACGGGATCGGCTTCGTCGTCATCACCCGCATCGATCGAGACGCGAACAACCAACTCGCGCCCAGTCAAGCCGTGTGGACGATGGTGGGCGTCGCCGCGTTCATCGGGACGCTTGTCGTCGTTCGGCGCGTACACCTCCTTGAACGCTACCGGTACACCTTCCTCTTCCTCGGGCTGTTCGCGTTGTTGTTGCCTCTCGCCCCCGGGCTCGGACGGGAGATCAACGGCGCCCGTCTCTGGGTTCGTCTCGGGGCCATCAACTTCCAGCCCGGCGAGCTGGCGAAAGTGTTCCTCGTCATCTTCCTCGCCGGCTACCTCGTCGACAAGCGAGAGGTCCTCGCCGCCGGCGGACGGAGTGTCGGGGGCCTCCGCATCCCGGCCGCGAGACACCTCGGTCCACTGCTGCTGGCGTGGGGCTTCTCACTGGTCGTGATGCTCCTCGAAAAGGACCTCGGCTCGTCCCTTCTCTTCTTCGCCGTGTTCGCGGTGATGCTCTACATCGCGACCGAGCGCACCGCGTTCCTGCTCGCCGGCGCGGGCTTGTTCGTGACGGGCGCGGCAATCGGGTATGCCATCTTCGGCCACGTCCAGGAGCGGGTATCGGTGTGGGCGAATCCGTGGCCGGTAGCGAGTGGTCAGGGCTACCAGATCGTCCAATCGCTGTTCTCGTTCGGCTCGGGCGGCTTCGCGGGAACAGGGTTCGGGTTGGGCAGTCCCGACAAGATCCCGAATGCATCCACCGACTTCATCTTCTCGGCCATCGGTGAGGAGCTCGGCCTGCTCGGAACCGTCGCCGTCGTCATCGCGTTCCTGTTGTTCGTCGCGGCCGGCTTTCGCATCGCGGTGCAGGCGCAACGGCCGTTCCCCAAGCTCTTCGCAGCCGGCCTCACGAGCATCATCGGGATCCAGACGTTCGTGATCCTCGGCGGGGTCACCCGGCTCATCCCGCTCACCGGGGTGACGCTGCCGTTCATCTCCTACGGCGGCTCGTCGCTCATCGCCAACTTCGTGATCCTCGCGTTGCTGCTGCGCATCTCCGACGAGTCCGCCGAACGAGCTGCCAGACCCGTGGCCCGGGCCGGCGCGCTCGCGCGCCGATGAACCGCGCGATCCGGCGGGTGGGGATCGGGGTGACGGTCCTGATCCTGCTGCTGGTCGGTCAGCTCACGTATCTGCAGGTCTACGACTCCGACCATCTGGCGAACGACCCGCGCAACATCCGCTTCCAGTTGCGCGATTTCTCGAAGCCGCGCGGCCGGATCCTGACCTCGGACGACCAGGTGCTGGCCCGGTCCGTCGAGACGGGCGACGAGCTGAAGTTCCAGCGCCTCTACCCGCAAGGCGCATTGTTCTCCCAGCTCGTCGGCTACCAGTCGTTCGTGTTCGGCAACACGGGTCTCGAGCGGACCTACAACAACGAGCTCGCCGGGCGGGACCCGCTGCTGCAGATCCGGAATGTCGGTGACCTTCTCGCGGGCAAGGAGCCGATCGGCAACGTCGTCTTGTCGACGTCGGCGTCGTTGCAGACCGCCGCACGCGACGCGCTCGGCGCCCAGCACGGCTCGGTCGTCGTCATGAACCCCAAGACCGGCGGAATCATGGCGATGTACTCGAACCCGAGCTACGACCCCCAGCCGTTCGCCAGCCACAACTCAGACGCCGTCCAGGCCTACGAGAAGCTGCTGCGTGCCAACCCCGACAAGCCCGACCTTCCCCGCGCCTACCGCGAGCGCTTCCCACCCGGGTCGACGTTCAAGGTCGTCACCTCCTCCGTCGCGCTCGGCACCGGTCGCTTCACCCCACAATCGGTGTTCCCAGTGCGGACCGAGCTCGACCTCCCGCAGACGAACAACACGCTCAAGAACTTCGGCGGCGAGTCCTGCGGTGGCACGCTGGCGCTGAGCTTCCAAGAGTCGTGCAACACCACCTTTGGCCAGATCGGCCTCGAGCTCGGCAACGAGTTCGTGCCCGGCATGCAGAAGTTCGGGATCGGCGCGGCTCCGCCGCTCGACGTCGCCCCTGGCGCCGCCGACAGCGTCGGGCCCGCGCCCGGGTCGTTCCAGCAGAACCAACCCCTGTTCGCCTTCGCCGGGATCGGCCAGGGCGACGTCGCCGTGACGCCGCTCCAGATGGCCCTCAGCGCCTCGGCGGTCGCCAACAAGGGCCAGATCATGGAGCCCCACGTCGGCGATCGGATCACCGACGGCGACGACAACACCGTCAAGACCATCGACCCCAAGCCCTGGCGCACCGCCATGTCGCCCGAGGTCGCCTCCACCGTCACGACCATGATGGTGTCCGTCGTCGAAGGGGGCACGGGGACGGCGGCGCGTATCCCGGGGGTCTCCGTCGCCGGCAAGACCGGGACCGCTCAGAACCAGCAGGGCGCGCCGCACGCGTGGTTCGTGGGATTCGCGCCGGCGGAGGACCCACAGGTGGTCGTGGCGGTCATGGTCGAGCACGGCGGGAGCGCCGGCAGCGAGGCGACGGGCGGGCGCGTCGCCGCGCCGATCGCGGCGCAGATGATTCGCATGGTGCTGGGCCGGTGACCTCCACGACCGCAAACGGGCGCACCGATAGGGTTTGGCACCGATGACGCAGCTCGCTGAAGTCTTCTCCAATCGGTATGAGATTCAGCGCGGCATCGCCCGAGGCGGGATGGCCGAGGTCTATCTGGCCCGGGACCAGCTGCTGGACCGGCCGGTGGCGGTGAAGGTCCTGTTCGCGGAGTACGCACGCGACCCGAGCTTCGTCGAGCGCTTCCGCCGCGAGGCCCAGAGCGCCGCCAACCTCAACCATCCCAACATCGTCGCCATTTACGACTGGGGCCAGGAGCGCGGCACCTACTTCATCGTCATGGAGTACGTCCGCGGACGGTCACTGCGAGAGGTCGTCCAGGTCAACGGCCCCTTCTCGGCTCGACGCACGGCGGAGATCGGCGCGGAGATCGCGGGTGCGCTCGAGTTCGCACACCGCAACGGCGTCGTACATCGCGACGTCAAGCCGGGCAACGTCTTGCTCACTGCGGACGCTGACGTCAAGGTCACCGATTTCGGCATCGCCCGCGCCGGCACGAGCGAGGCGCTCACCCAGACCGGCGCCGTGATGGGCACGGCGACCTACTTCTCCCCCGAGCAGGCGCAGGGTCATCCGGTCGACGGCCGGTCGGACGTCTACTCGCTCGGTGTCGTCCTCTACGAGATGGTCACGGGCCAGCCGCCGTTCGTCAGCGAGAGCCCCGTCGCCGTGGCCTACAAGCACGTGCGCGAGGAGCCACTGCCGCCGTCGACGCGGACGCAGAACCTGCCGCCCGATCTCGAGCGGATCATCCTCACCGCCATGGCCAAGGATCCCGATTCGCGGTATCAGACCGCCGATGACCTGCGCACGGACCTGTTGCGCTTCGTGCGCGGGCAACCTCCCATCGGCGGGCCGGTGGCGGCCTTGCTCGCCGACGGCGCGCCGACCGCGGCGGTGGCACCCACTCAGGCGGCGCCCGTTCCCGCCGAGCAGGACTACGACTCGCGGGAGCGCCGCCGGAAGCGACTCGGAGCGTTCGTCGCCGCGTTCATCGCCGTCGGTCTGGTCGCGGCCGTGATCGTGGCGCTCCTCGCGAGCGGTGGGGGCGGCGGCGGCGGAGCTCCGACCCGTGAGGTCCCGAACGTGGTCAACAAGTCGTTCGCCGACGCGGAGCGGGCGCTCAAGCTCAGCGGCTTCAAGGTCGATCGCAAGGACGTCGACGGGAAGGACCCGCCCGATCTCGTCCTGTCACAGAAGCCGGGTGCAGGCGAGAAGCTCAAGCAGAACGGCACCGTGCAGCTGCGCGTGAGCAAGGCGACGTTCACGATGCCGAGCGTCCAGGGGAAGCCGCGCGCAGACGCCGTGAACGACCTCATCAACGTTGGCCTCCAGGATCCGACGAATGCGGTCGTGGCCCAAGAGGTGGACAGCGATCAACCAGCGGGCACGGTCGTCGCGAGCAACCCGCCGGCCGGCACTGAGGTCCCCAAGGCGGGTCAGAAGGTGACCCTGCAGATCGCGCGCGAGCCCCAGATCATGATGCCGAACGTCGTCGGCCAGGAGTCGCAGACCGCGCAGCAGCTCCTCCAGCAGGCCGGGTTCCAGGTGTCGGTGCAGAGCGAGCAGAGCGACACGGTGCCGAGCGGTCGCGTCACGCGGACCGACCCCGGGGCCAACGCCAGGGTGAAGCGGGGTTCTGGTGTCACGATGTTCGTGTCAACGGGGCCGCAGCTCGTCGACGTGCCGAACGTCGTCGGCCAGATGCAGAACCAGGCCACCCAGACGCTGCAACAGGCCGGGTTCCAGCCGTTCGTCTCCCCGCAGGGCACGAACAACCCGAGCGAGAACGGCCGCGTCCTCGCTCAGAACCCGTCGGCGGGAGGCCAGCAGGCAAAGGGCTCCGGCGTCACCCTTACGGTCGGCAGATTTCCGCCGTAGCCGTGGCTGAGATCACGGCCTGGTACGCCCGGAACGGGCGACACGACCTCGCATGGCGTCGCACGCGCGACCGCTGGGCGGTGCTCGTGTCCGAGGTGATGCTCCATCAGACGCAGGTGCCCCGCGTCGCGTCGGCGTGGCCGCCCTTCATGGCCCGCTTCCCGAGCCCGGACGTCACGGCGGAGGCGGGTCCCGGAGCCGTGATCGCGGCGTGGGGAACGCTCGGGTACCCGCGCCGGGCCCGGTGGCTCTGGGAGGCGGCCGTGGCCATCGCCGCCGGAGGATGGCCCGACGACCTGGCGTCGCTGCCCGGCGTCGGCCGGTACACGGCGAGGGCGGTGGTCGCCCAGTGCGAGGACACCGACGTCCCCGCGGTCGAGGCAAACACCCGGCGCGTGGCCGAGCGCGCCGCCGGCCGCCCGCTCTCGGACCGGGAGGCGGAGGAGCTACTCGTGCAACTGGGCGCGCCGCTGCGCGGACGAGAACGGTTGCTGGCGCTGATGGATGTGGGCGCACTGGTGTGTCGGCCGCGTGAGCCGCGCTGCGGCGAGTGCCCGCTGCAGTCGCGTTGCGCCACCCGCGGCGTGCGGCCAGGGGAACGCCGGTCACGCCAGCCTCGGTTCGAGGGATCGTTCCGGCAACGCCGGGGCCGGGTGATGGCCCGACTGCGCGCCGGAGATCCCGTCGAGACCCGCACGCTCGACGCCCACGCGCTCGCCTCTCTGGTCGCCGACGGGCTCGCCGTCGTGGAGGACGGGACGACGGCCCGGTTGCCCTGACACGACGGAAGCAACGGATCGCCTTTCCATTACGTAGTTACAATTCCGTGCGATGCCCGTGCCCGTTCCCGACACCGACACCGTCGTGCTCACTCCGCCCGACGCGGACGAGGTCACGGCGATGGCACGCGGATTCGCATCGGCGGTCGCGCCGGCGGGCGGACTGACCGATTTCCAGCGAACCCTGATCGAAGCGACCGTCCATGCCATGACCGGGCAGCGGGTCGACCTGCGCTCGTACACGCCGATGAGCGCCCTGGAGTTCGCGACGTTGATGGCGCGGCGGGAGCTCGCCTTCCGGTCCCGCATGATCCAGGCCATGCTCACGCCGGCACTCGTGCTCCGCCCGCTCCCCGAGGAGGTTGCTGACCGCATCGCCGCGTTCGCGTACGAGCTCGGCGTCGACGAGGCCATGGTCGATATCGCGCGAGAGTTCTCGCACGGCGCGCTCGGTCTCGCCGCGTTCGACTTCGACCGGAACGGCTACACGAAGGACTGGGCACCCGAGGACGCAGACGCCTTGCACACCTCACGTGCGCTCGCGACGGCATGGGACGTCGACGTCAGCGATCCCGCCCTCGCGGCACGTTGGTCCGCGCTCGAGCACCTACCGGCGGGCACGCTCGGCCGCCGGGTGTGGGAGATGTACCGGGCGCGCGGGTTTGCGTTCCCCGGGCTGCCGGGCTCGGCTCCACCCCTCCTCGCCCAGCACGACTGGGTGCACGTCCTCGCTGACTACGGCACCACGGTGGAGGCCGAGCTCGAGGTGTTTGCTTTCATCGCCCGCGCCAACGACGACATGCGGGCTTACTCGCTGCTGGCCATGGTGCTGTCCCTGTTCGAGACCGGTTACCTGCGCACGGGCGCCGGCATGTTCCAGTCGGACACCGGTCACCTGTCCCAGAGCCGCGACATGGCGTTGCGCTTTGCCGACGCGCTGCGACGAGGCGCGCTCGGCACCGACCGTGAGACGAACTCAGACAGCATCGACTACCTCCGGCTCGACTGGTTCGACCTCGCAGGCAAGTCGCTCGCCGACGCGCGAGCGCGCTTCCACGTGGTGCCGAAGTCGGACGAGGCGCTGGCGGCGGGATCCGTCGGGCCGTGGCAGCCGGGTGGCATCAGCCCGTTCCAGGAGCGGTCGGGCCGGGAGCTCGCCCGGCGCGAGGGCCGGCCCTACGAGTCGTACGGGGCGAGGACGAGCGCGGACTAGCCGACCGGTTCGGGCGCGGCCAGGAAGTTGCGCAGGAGCGCGTGCCCCGACTCGGTGAGGATCGACTCGGGGTGGAACTGCACGCCTTCGACCGACAGCTCGCGGTGGCGGAGTCCCATCACGAGCCCGTCCTCGCTCTCGGCGGTGACGGCGAGGGCGGGCGGCACCGAGTCGCGCTCGACCACGAGCGAGTGGTACCTCGTCGCGGTGATCGGGTTCGGGAGGCCGCGGAACACACCGGCGCCGTCATGTGTGATGGTGGAGGTCTTCCCGTGCATCACCCGCGGGGCGCGAACCACCTCGCCTCCATAGAGCTGTCCGATGCACTGGTGGCCGAGGCAGACCCCGAGGACGGGCACACCGCCCTCGCCGAACATTCGGATGGCCTCGTTCGACACGCCGGCATCCTCCGGGCGCCCGGGGCCGGGTGACACGAGGACCGCGTCCGGCGCGTGTGCCTCGAGGTCGGCGAGGGAGACCTGGTCGTGGCGGTGCACCAGGGGGTCGGCGCCGAGCTCTCCGAGGTACTGGACGAGGTTGTAGACGAACGAGTCGTAGTTGTCGATGACGAGCACGCGGGGACCGGTCACGGCGTCAACGTAGTGCGCGCTGCGCTCCCGGCCTCGCGGCTTTCTCCGATTACGCTCCCTCGCGTGCCCCGCTCGAAGAGCAAGCGTTCGCGCTACACGCCGCCCCCGGCCAAGAAGGCTCCGCCCAGCAAGCTCTGGGTCCCCGCGACCATGTTCACCATGCTCGTCGTGGGCGTTCTCGTGATCGTGGCGAACTACTTGCAGCTCTTGCCGGGTGGCGAAGCCGAGAACCGCTACCTCTTCGTCGGGCTCGGGCTGTTCACCGGGGGTGCGATCCTGTCGACCCAGCTCCGGTAGCGGCGTTGGCGACCGGACAGCGACCATCGGGGCGTCCGCAGCGTCCGGTGTCGCAGAGACGGCACATCCAGCCGTAGGCGCCCGGCGGACGGATGACGCCGACGAGCACCTTGCCCGCCAGCTCGCCGAGCTGATCGCGCTCCGCCGGTGACAGTGCCGCCAGTGCTCGCTCGAGGACGGCGGTGCGCGCCCGTCTGATCTCCTCGGCCCGGGCGCGGCCGGCGGCCGTGAGCGCGACCGTCGTGGCACGAGCGTCGACGCCGGCGGACCGCTGCACCAACCCCTGGCGCTGGAGACGGTCGACGAGGCGAACGGTTCCCGAAGACGTCAGGCCCAGCACCTGGGCCAGCCGGTCGATCCTCGGATCGTCCAGGAAGTGCAGCAACGCCGAGAGGGCGGTGGCGTCGTTCAGCGCACCGCCCGCCGCCTCGGTGGCGGCGGCCCGCACCCGATCGGCGATCGCCGAGCCGAGCGCGCCGAGGAGGTTCGCCGCCTGATCGGCGCGCCCGCCCGGGCTCAGCGCGTCACTCGAAGACGTAGTCAAGGCTGAAGGTGGCCTTCGGGCCCGCGGGCGCCCGGAAGGTGCCGTCGCCCCGCATGCCGGCCCATGAACCGGTGCCGGAACCGGGAACGACCGACCACGTGCCGGTCGCTTCCTTGCCGTCGAAGTCGCCCACCGTGTCGAGGACGACGCTGCCGGCGCGCCCGTCGATCTCACCCTCGAGCTGCTGCAGACCGACGAAGCGGGCGGTACCGTCGCCCTGGTACGACATCAGCCACTCGACCGCACCCGTGCCCGTCACGCCGCCGGACAGCTTCTGGGTGACGCGGGCGTGGGTGAGCTTTCGCTCGCCGTCCCGCTCGGCGTACGGCTCCTCGTTCCACGATGTGACCTCGAACTCCCCGGTCAGCCCAGTCATGAGATCCTCCTTGGAATGTATGCGTCACGCACATTTATGTCGACCAGCCCGTCCGCGTGCAAATGCCATATCTGTAACTCCCCACGGCGTTCTCCCCAGGCTGGGGACAACGCGTGGGAAAATTGTCCAGCTCGGGACCTTCGGCTCGGGCCTACGGCCCGGCTAGACGCGCACCATGTCCTCGCGGCAGTGCCGGGGCGGCTCGGGATCGTCGCCGGCGGCGGTGGTCATGACGACCGTCGTGCCACACACGCTGCAACGGAACTCCACGTCCACCGGTCGCAGCTGCTCGGGATCCGGCTCCGGCTCGGGCTCGATCTTGAACTTCCGCAACAACGCCGCCCCGATCACGTAGATGGTGACCGCCCCCACCAGTCCGATCAGCACCCGAACCGCGACGTCCACGCGCCCATTCTCCCAAGGCTGGGGAACCACATGATCATCGAGCGCGCACGGACCGTTCGGTGCGACCCGGGTGGGGTAGCCGACGACGCCTTTACCGAACGAAGGAGGAGGCGATCCCCAGCGGGCCGCCCCGAGCGTTCAGCCCAGGCGCTCGATGATCATGGCGTTGGCCATGCCGCCGCCCTCGCACATGACTTGGAGGCCCCAACGACCCCCCGTGCGCTCGAGCTCGCTGACGAGTGTGGCGGCGAGGCGGGCGCCGGAGCACCCGAGCGGGTGGCCGAGGGCGATCGCCCCGC
>DATFXL010000110.1:0-63374 GCA_035316025.1 Acidimicrobiia bacterium | reverse complement strand
AGCTACCCAGCCGTACTACCACAAAGAAGAACACCAAAGTGGCGCGAGCAATCTGGGATTTGACCGGATGGCCGCAAAGCGGCCGACGGCGAAATCCCGCCCCCGCTGCAAACACGAGGCCGTGGATCAACGATCCACGGCCTCAGTGTGCAGTAGCGGGGGCGGGATTTGAACCCGCGACCTTCGGGTTATGAGCCCGACGAGCTACCAGACTGCTCCACCCCGCGTCGCACTCGTCAACGTACCAGAGGGCGTCAGATCGGCCCCAGCGGGACCTTTGGTCCTTCGCGATGATGGGGAGATGGACCTCATCGACCGCTACGAGGAAGCAGCGGACGGGTTCACCGACCGGCTCGAGGCCGTCGCCGACGACCAGTGGTCGAACCGCACGCCCTGCACCGACTGGGACGTGCGCCAGCTGGTCGACCACGTCATCACGATCCAGCGGCAGATCCCGGACAGCCTCGACGTCCCCGTCAACGACGACGGCTCCGACCCCCGAACGACGTGGAAGGCCGTGCGCGCCGCCGCGCTCACGGCGCTGCGCCAGCCCGGCGTCATGGAACGGACGATCACGGGCATCCGTGGCGAGATGCCCGTCGAGATGGCCCTGATCCCGCGCCTGTCCGATCTCACCGTGCACACCTGGGATCTCGCGAGGGCGACGGGCGGTGACGAGCGCCTCAGTCCGGAGACCGCAGCGATGGTGCTGGAGCGCCTGAAGCCCAACGACGAGGCCTTGCGCGCGTCGGGGAGCTTTGGTCCGAAGATCGACCCGCCGCCCGGCGCCAAGGCACAGGTCGAGCTCCTCTGCTTTCTCGGCCGGCGGCCCTGACGATGCGGGGTGTCGCGGGTCAGCTCACGGACTTCGTGCCCGCCGAACACATCTTGACCGGCGACGCCATCGCCGACGACTACGCCCACGACGAAGCTCTCACGGCTACCCCGGAGGTCCCTGCGTTCGTCGTCCGCCCCGGGAACACGACCGAGGTCTCGGCCGTCCTGCGCATCGCGAACGAGCACCGCCTGCCGGTGACGGCGCGCGGGAGCGGGACCGGCCTGTCGGGGGCGGCCGTCCCCCGTCACGACGGCATGGTGGTTTCGTTCGAGCGCATGAACGAGATCGTCGAGATCGACGAGAGCAATCACGTCGCCGTCGTCCAGCCCGGCGTCACGCTCGACCAGCTCGACGAGGTGACGGCCGCGCACCAGCTCGTGTACCCGGTGTACCCGGGCGAGTACAGCTCGAGCCTGGGCGGCAACGTGGCAACGAACGCGGGTGGGATGCGCGCCGTCAAGTACGGCGTGACCCGTCATCAGGTGCTCGGCGTCGAGGCCGTGCTTGCCAACGGCGACGTGATCCGCACCGGCGGTCGGTTCGTCAAGGCCACGACCGGCTACGACCTCACTCAGCTGATCATCGGCTCCGAGGGAACGCTCGCGCTGGTCACGGAGGCGATCCTCAAGCTCTACCCGCGTCCGGAGCACCAGGCGACCGTGCTCGCGCCGTTCCCCGTGCTCGAGCACGTCACCCGGGCGGTGCCAGCGATCGTCGCCAGCGGCATCGGGCCGCTCATCCTCGAGTACATCGACACGTTGTCGATGTCCGCCATCACCGCGCACGTCGGGCTCGACCTCGGTGTCGCCTCCGAAGTCAAGGAGCGCGCCCTCGCTTATCTCGTCGTGATGATGGAGAACACGCGCGCGGACCGACTCGACGAGGACGTCCAGGCCCTCGGCGAGCAGCTCGCCGGCCTCGGCGCGCTCGACGTGTACGTACTGCCCCCGCAGGCGGCGGCCCAGCTCATCGACGCCCGTGAGAAAGCGTTCTGGGTGGCCAAGGCGAACAACGCTGACGACATCGTCGACATCGTCGTCCCGCGTTCCGCGGTCCCGGAGTTCATGGCCAAGGTCGCCGAGATCGGCCAGACATACCAGTCGCTCATCGCCGGGTGCGGCCACGCCGGCGACGGCAACGTCCACCTCTCCGTGTTCCAACCGGACGCCGAGCAGCGGTACAAGGTCATGCGGGGCCTGTTCGAGGCGGGTATGACCCTCGGCGGCGCCATCTCGGGCGAGCACGGCGTGGGCAAGGAGAAGAAGCGGTACTACCTCGAACTCGAGGACCCCACCAAGGTCGAGCTCATGCGCCGCATCAAGGCCGCCTTCGATCCCAACGGGATTCTCAACCCGGGCACGCTCTTCGACTGATGGACCCGCTGAACATCCTCGTCATTCTCACGGACCAGGAGCGCTGCTACATGGCGTCGACCCCGTGCTCGCTGGTCACCATCCGCGCGGAGGTCCGACCATGAACGGAGCGCAGGCGCTCATCCGGACGCTCGTCGACAGCGGCGTCGACGTGTGCTTCACGAACCCCGGCACGTCCGAGATGCACTTCGTCGCCGCCCTCGACGCGGTGCCCGAGATGCGCGGCGCCCTCGGCCTGTTCGAGGGTGTCGTGACGGGCGCTGCCGACGGCTACGGGCGGATGGCCGACAAGCCGGCGGCGACCCTGCTGCACCTCGGGCCTGGCGTCGGCAACGGGCTCGCCAACCTGCACAATGCCCGCCGCGCCCGCACACCGCTCGTGAACGTCGTCGGCGACCACGCGACCTACCACGCCCAGCACGACGCACCTCTGCAGTCCGACATCGAGAGCGCCGCCCGCAACGTGTCAGGATGGATCCGTACCTCGCGCAGCACCGCCGACGTCGCGCTCGACGCCGCCGACGCCGTGGGCGCCGCGCTCGGGCCGCCAGGCCACGTGGCGACGCTGATCCTCCCCGCCGACGTGTCCTGGGCCGAGGGCGCCGAGCCGGTCGAGCCTCGGGCGCGGGCGGCGCGCGCCGCGGTCGCCGACGAGGTGGTGGAAGCGGTAGCAAAGGTGCTGGTGTCGGGCGAGTCGTCGGCGTTGCTCGTCGGCGGGAGCTCAACGCGCGAACGCGGGCTCGTCGCCGCCAGCCGGGTGGCGAACACCACCGGCGCCAAGCTGCTGGGCGAGACGTTTCCCGCCCGCCTGCAACGGGGCGCCGGCCGTCCGCCCCTCGAGCGCCTCGGCTACCTCGCCGAGTTCATGACCGCGCAGCTCGACGGTCTGCGCCATCTCGTGCTCGTCGACGCCAAGGCGCCGGTGTCGTTCTTCGCCTACCCCGACAAGCCCAGCTTCCTGGTGCCGGACGGCTGTCAGGTGTACGTCCTCGCCGCCGGCGCGGATGACGCGGTCGGCGCGCTCGAGCACCTCGCCGACGTGGTCGGCACGGCCGAGCCGACCTTGCAACCCGCGCACCGGCCGGAGCGACCGACGGGAGACCTGACCGGTGAGGCCGTGGCCGACGCCATCGGCGCGCTCCTTCCCGAAGACGCGATCGTGTCCGACGAGGCGAACACAGCCGGGTTGTGGGTGGCGGCCGCGACCGCTGGCGCGCCGCCCCACGACGCGTTGACGTTGACGGGCGGCGCGATCGGGCAGGGCTTGCCGGCCGCAACGGGCGCGGCGGTTGCGTGCCCCGATCGCAAGGTGCTGTGCCTCGAGGCGGACGGCAGCGCCATGTACACGTTGCAAGCGTTGTGGACGCAGGCGCGCGAGGGCCTCGACGTCACGACGGTGATCTTCAACAACCGGTCGTACGCCATCCTCAACCTCGAGCTCAGCCGGGTCGGCGCCGAGTCATCGGGACCGAAAGCGCACGACATGCTCGACCTGTCGCGTCCCGATCTCGACTTCACGGCGCTCGCCCAAGGCATGGGCGTGCCGTCGGCGCGGGCGACCACCGCCGACGAGCTCGTCACCGCGTTGGGGCGCGGCCTGACCGAGCCCGGTCCGTACCTCGTCGACGCCGTCCTCGCGCCGCGGCTCTGACTCAGCGCTCGAACGACCAACGGGTCGGCGAGCCGGTGAAGTCGTCCTCGGTGAGAGTGAACACCCAGGACGGCTCGACCCGGAAGGTCGCGTTGACAGCGGGGTCGAGGAAGTCGACGCCGTAATCCGTGGCGTACTTCTCGTTCACCATCAAGATGAAGCGCACCAGCGCGTCGTGGTCGGTGATGACGCGGGCGACGCCCTCGAGCACGACCGGCTCCCACGCGTTATCGGTCGCGATCGAGCATCGGGGCCGACCCGAGAGGTTGCGCGCCTTGCGTGACGCAAGGCTGCTGCTGAACCAGAGTGCCCCGCCGTCCCAGACCCCCCACACCGGCATGAGGTGCGGCCGCGCGTCGGGGCGAGCGGTGGCGACCCAGTAGTCGTGGGACGTCATGAGGCGCTCCTCGGCCCACGACCACGGGAGCAGGCCCCGCCCCTCGTCTGGCCCGACGATCCCGTACCCCGGCATATGCGGCCGGCTCGGCATGGGCGTGGCCACGGCGACCTCCTTGGACGAACGCGTGTTCGACGACAGTACACTTGTGGTCCCCATGACCACGTACCAAGCCTCCCTCCTCGGCGCCGGTGAGCCGGCTGTTGACGCCACCGTGCCGTTCGAGCGCGTGCAGCTCGACGAGCAGTCGTGGGTCGACGTCGTGCGGGGATGGCTACGCGGCTCCGACACGCTGCTGGACGCGTTGATCGAGACCGTCGACTGGGAACAGCACCGACGCTGGATGTACGAGCGGATGGTCGACGACCCGCGCCTGTCGCATTGGTTCAGCGCCGACGACCCGCTCCCCCACCCTGCGCTCGAACCGGTGCGGTCGGCGCTCGAGGAGCACTACGCTGTCCCGCTCGGCGGGATCGGGCTCAACTACTACCGTGACGGGCGCGACAGCGTCGCGCCGCACCGGGATCGCGAGCTCCGTCATCTCGACGACACGCTGATCGCGATCGTCACCCTCGGCGCGCAGCGTCCGTTCCTGATCCGCCCCAAGGGCGGGGGCAAGTCGCGTGACATCTCCCCCGCGTCGGGGGATCTGCTCGTGATGGGCGGACGGACGCAGGTCAACTGGGAGCACGGGGTACCCAAGGTGAAGCGGGCCGGGCCGCGCATCTCGGCGACGTGGCGGTGGTCGTCGCAGAAGGGCGCCGTCGACCGCACCTAGGCCTACGCTCGCGTCATGCGGCAGGCCATGAGCCCGGAGGAGTTCGCAGAGCTCGTCGGACTGGCGCTCGATGTGGTCGAGCGGTATCGGGCGCTGGGCCTCCTCGACCCCGAGAACGACGGTCTCCTCGACGACGTCGATCTGGTCCGACTCGACTTCGTGTACCACCGGCTCGCGCAGGGTGAGTTCGATCCCGAGAGCCTGGCCGCCGCAATCCGCGAAGGCCGCGTCGAATCGATGTACGGACGGCGTCTCTTCGAAGCCGGCTCACCGCTGTCATTGGAGGAGGCGGCGGAGCGATCCGGGCTCGAGCCGGACAAGGTCCAGCAACTCAGGTCAGCCCTCGGGTTCTCGCGGAGCGGTCTCCACGGGTCCGACATGGACATTCTCGAGATGCTTCGGGTGGCGCGCGATGCCGGACTTCCGTGGGAGGCGATCCTCGGCGTCACCCGCGTCGTCGGCGACTCACTCCGCCGGATCGCCGATACCGAGATCAGGGTCGTCCACGTTTACATCCATGAACGGCTGATGGCAGCGGGCGCCTCGGAGGACGAAGTGGAGCGCCTCATCTCCGGCATCGAGCAAAACCTTGCGCCCCTCATGAACCCCATGATCCAGCAACTGCACAGCGAGTACCTCCTCGAAGCCATGATCGAGGACGCCTTCTTCCATCTCGCGGAGTCGGAAACGCAAGCGAAGGAGCTCGGGTCGGTGGAGGCGACGATCGCCTTCGTCGACATTGCATCGTTCACCGCGCTGGCCGAGGTAAGCGGCGACGACAGCGCCATGCGTGTGCTCGACCAGATCGACGCCACCGTGCGGCCCTTGCTCGTCGAACACGACGGCAAGCTCGTCAAGCATGTCGGTGACGGATTCATGCTTGTGTTCCGCAATTCGGCCGACGCCGTGCAGTTCGCGGTCGCAACGCACGTCGACCTTGGTCGCGACCAGGAGCTCCCTGCGATTCGCGTCGGTATCAACACCGGCCCCGTCCTGTACCGGACGGGCGACTACGTCGGGAGCGCGGTGAACGTCGCCTCACGGGTCGTGAGCTCGGCCATGGCGGGACAGATCCTCATGACGGAACCCGTCGCCAAGTCCGCGACCGACGCAGGAATCCCGGTCGAGGAGCTGGGCGTCCGGATGATGCGCGGCGTCGACGAACCACTGGCCCTGTACCGGGTCAAACCGGGTTAGGCCTCAGCGGCCGCGCCACCTCGGCGGGCGGCGCTCGCGCGCGGCGGCGAGCCCCTCGGACGCGTCGTCGGTGGCGGCGGCGACGCGCCGCATGGTCTCGCCGAAACGCACCGCCTCCGTCCAAGGGAGGTATCGGCCGCGCGCTGCGACCTCTTTCGTCGCGCGGGCGGCGAGCGGCGCGGCTTGGAGGAGGCGATTCGCGAGCCGGTCGGCTTCGTCCATGAGCTCGGCCTGTGGCACGACTTTCCACGCCAGTCCGATGTCGCGGGCGCGCCCGGCGTCGACGCGGTCGCCCGTCAGCAGCAGCTCCATCGCGTTCGACCAACCGACGCGATCGGGGAGCCGCAGGGCGCCGACGATCGTCGGTACGCCGAGACGCACCTCGGGGAAGCCGAACTGAGCGTCGTCGGCGGCGATGACGAAGTCGCAACGCGTCACGAGCGTGAGGCCGTAGCCGAGGCAGTAGCCGTTGACGGCCGCGATCGTCGGCTTCCACACCTCCAATCCCGATTCGTAGGAGTTGATCGTGGGAATCTCCCAGTACGACCCCGGCCAGCTCCCCGCCGAGCCGCCCGCGTCCTTCATGTCGGCGCCGGCGCAGAACGATTCGCCGGCGCCGGTCACGATGCCGACCCAGGCATCTTCGTCGTCTCGGAACCGCTCCCACGTTGCGTTGAGGTCCCGGCGCAGCTCGGCGTTGATGGCGTTGCGGACATCGGGGCGGTTGTACGTGATCGTGGCGACGTGCCCGTTGCGCTCGTACAGGACCGTGTCCCCCATGGCGCCTGATTAGCCGATGTTGACGAGCCGGGCGAGGCCGATGGCGCGGAGCGCGTCCTGCAGGCGCGCCGTCACCAGCGGCAGGCGATCCAGGAGCAGGATCACGCCGAAGACCGCGAGCAGCGCCGCCGACACCAGTGTGATGACACGCGAGTTGCGCTTCACCCAGTTGAGGGCGGGTGCGAACCGGCCCACGCCCAGGCCGACGAGCAGGAACGGAAGCCCCAACCCCAGCGAATACGCGATGAGCAGTGCCGCACCGCGGGCGGTGTCGCCCTCGGTCGACGCGACGGCGAGCACCGCTGCGAGCACCGGCCCGATGCACGGCGTCCACCCGAGGCCAAAGGCGGCGCCGGCCACGGGCGCGGCGAAGGGCCCGAACCGCTCGAGATGGGGATGGAAGCGGAACTCCTGGTACAGCCGCGGCGTCGTGAGCAGTTGCGATCCCGCGAGGTACAGCGCCATGAGCAGCACAAGCGCGCCGGAGACGCGCGTCAGCGTCTCCTGGTTGCGGAAGACGACGTCGCTGACCGACCAGGTCGTCAGGAACAGCGCGACGAACACGAGCGTGAAGCCGAGCACGAACAAGCCCGTGTTGATGGCGATGCGCGTCAGGCGACGGGCGTCGGGCGATTCGAGCTCGCCGAGAGTCAGGCCGGTGACGAGACTGAGGTAGCCGGGCACGATCGGGAGCACGCAGGGCGACAGGAACGAGATGATCCCGCCCCCGAAGGCGACCAGCACGTTGACGTTCGAGGGAGAGACGCCGAGCATGGCGCCCGCGATCGTACGGGGCCGGCGGCGGTGCTCTGCCACCGGCCCTCGAGCTTCTCTCCCGGTCAGACCCTCGCTTCGAGGATGAGGTTCAGCGGGGTCTCGCTCGAGGCGGCAAAACCCGGGCGCGCCTGAGTCAGCGGGTCGCGATCAACGCGAGGCCAAGGAGGCCCAAGGCGAGGCCACTTGCGCGCTGCCGGCCGATCCGTTCGTGCAGCACGACGCGGGCAAGCAGGACGGTCGTCGCGGGATAGAGGGCCGCGACCGGCGCGACGAGCGTCACGAGCCCGCGCCGGACCGCGAGCAGGACCAGCGCGTTCGCACCCACGTCGCACAATCCCGCGCCGGCGACGGGCGCGACGTCAGTGCGCACCATCCGGGGCGATGCGCCGACGACGGCCGCGATCACGGCGAGGAGCGGCACCGACGTGCATCGGGCGATGAAGATCGGCCACATCCCCGACCCGCTCGACGCCTCGGTGAGCAGGATGAAGACGACACCGAAGCCGATCCCGGCGCCGACGCCGAGCGCGAGCTCCACTCGGGGCGAGACCGAGCGAGCCGGATCGTGTTCGGCGCCGCGTCCGACGATTGCGGCCGCAACGAGCGCGAGCGCGACACCCACCAACGCGAGTGGCGACGGGCGCTCGCCGCGCAGCAGACCCCAGGCGACCGGAAGCAGGCCGCCGCCGATCGCGCTCAGGGGCGCAACGATGCTCATGCGGCCGACGGCGAGACCCTGAAAAAGCATTCCGAGGGCGGCGATTCCGACGACGCCGGCCGCCGCCGACAGGAGGAAGATGTGCGTATCCGGGGCGGCGTCACGCAACACGACGACCAGGAGAAACGCGGCCGCGAGACCGACCGCCTGCGACCCGAGCAACACGACCACGGTCGGGAGGCGCTTGGCCGAGATGCCGCCGAGGAAGTCCCCGCTGCCGTAGCCGAGCGCGACGAGCGCTCCGAGCAGGATCTCCATCCGCCGGGTCAGGCGGCGTGTTCGTCTTCGATGCGCCCTTCGGCCAGGGCGACGTACTCGGCGTCGGTGTCGTAGCCGACGTACCGGCGGTCGGTACGCACGGCCGCAACGGCCGTCGAACCGGAGCCGAGGAACGGGTCGAGCGCGACATCGCCACGATACGTGTAGAGCTGGATGAGACGTTCGGGCAGCTCGACCGGGAACGGTGCAGGATGACCGACGCGCCGGGCGTGTTCGGGGCGGATCTCCCACACGTCAAGTGTCGACGCGAAGAACTCCTCCTTCGAGATCGTGTTCTCGAACGGCAGACCTCGCTGCTCCCGATCCGCCCGGCTGACAGCACGATCGAAGCGACCCTTACTGGCTACGACGACGCGCTCGGTGACATCGCGCAGCACGGGATTCGCGGCCGAGAGGTACGACCCGACCGCGATCGACCCCGTCGCGCCGCGCGCCTTCTGCCAGATGATCTCGCCCCGAAGGAGGAGCGCGAGATCGTCCTGCAGGATGCGCACCACGTCGCCGGCGAGCGATCGGTACGGCTTGCGCCCGAGGTTCGCGACGTTCACGGCGATGCGACCGCCGGGTTCGAGCACGCGGCGACACTCGGCGAACACGTCGCGCAGCATCGCGAGGTACTCGAGGTACGAGCCGGGCACGTGTCCTTCGCCGAGGGCGGCTTCGTACTCCTTGCCGGCGAAGTATGGCGGTGACGTGACCACCAACGCGATGGAGTAGTCGTCGACCGCCTTCATGTCACGGGCGTCGCCGCAGACGATCGAGTCGGCGATCCGGCACGGGTTTACGGTGTCGTCGTTCGACAGCTCGGGCGCCGTGAACCGCTCGTAGAACGGAGCGGCGTCGTGCGACTCGCGATTGCCGGCGCCGAACGATCGTGTGCGGGTCGCCATCGTCCGAAACCGTACCGGAGGCGGCCGCGCGAGCGGCGTTCTCCCTAACCCGGCATGACGTCGCCCTTGCCGAACACGTACAGCAATCCGAGCGCCAGGCTGGCGGCGGCGGCCACGAGCGACACGATCGTGGAGAGCCGGGCTCGCGAGCGGGCACCGGTCAGGCCGAACGTGCTGGCCGTCGCGACGACCGTGTTGGCGGCGAGGAGCCCGAGCAGGAAGCAGGCCAACACGAGCAGGCCCGCGGCCCGGCTGCCGGCACCGGCGGCGGTGACGAACACGAGCGCCTGAGTCGGAGTCTCGAACCCGATGCCGTGGATCATCCCGATGCCGACGGCGACACCGCCCCCGTAATTCGGGAGGGGATCGTCGGGCATCGCGCCGACGTGCCGGTGGCGGTGGTGGTGCCTGGTCGTGACCGTGCCCCCGCCGGCGCCAACGGCCTCGGGTAGGCGCACGTGCTCGTGGTCATCGTGGTGGTCGCCGTCGTGGTGGTGCTCCCCCGCCGCGTGCTCGTGGTCGTGCTCGATCACCAGCGGCGCCGGCCGACGCCGCCGGAGGCGCCGGAGGCCGGCGACCAGCACCGCACCCCGGCTCGGGAGGCGCGTGCTCCCCCCGTGCCGCACGGTCGACACGATCACCGAGAAGCCGAGCGCGATCAGGGTCACGCCGACCAGCCGCTCCATCGCGTCGCCAACGGACTCGGGCAGGCGTGCCGAAGCCAGGATGACCGCGGCCCCGATCGCGAACGCGACGGTGGCGTGCCCCAGCGCGTACAACGTGGCCAACGCCATCGAACGGCGGCGGCTGTGCTGTGAGGCGGCGATGTCGCTCAGGGCGGCAACGTGATCCCAGTCGAACCCGTGACGGAACCCGAGCGCGACGGCGGTCGCGACGAGGCCGATCTCCAGCCCCGCTGCCCCCGCGACCACCGCGCTCACGACTCGGACGTCACCCCGTCTCCACCTCGCTCCGGGCTCGTTCCGTTCTCCTCGCCGCGGTCAGCGACAGCATGCCGAAGACCACCCCGGTGACACTCCAGAGTGCCAGGGCGCCGCCGGCACTCGCGACCCGGAACCGCCAGATCAACGTGGCCGGAGCCGTCACGGCGTCCGGAGATCCCGGGAGCACGATGAACCCGACCGCGACCAGCCCGATCCACACCGCGGCAACCGCGGTCTGCCGCGCCGGGTCGGGGTGCTGCCGCGTCCGCATCCATCGACCGAGCCGCAACGCGAGGAACGCGGCGCCGATCGACCACGCGAGCACGGCGAAGTACAGGATCGTCCGCTCGTCGATCGTGTTCGGATCGCCGACCGCCGGCGGGTTCGGCGGGTACTTGAGGAACGGCACGAGATACACGACGACGAACGCGGTCGCCGCCCAGGTGACCGAGCGCTGCCAGTCGTTCCGGCCCGGAAGCCGGTGACGCACCGCCGCGAACGTCGTCGCGAACACCACGCCGAGCGCGACGCTGACCAGGATCACGCCGAGCGCACCCCCGAAGATCTGCGTGCCGCGTGTGTACAGCTCTTGTCCGCCCCCTCCGTGCTTCTCCTCCAGGCGAATGGCGTCGCCGATGGTGCGCTCACCGACCAGCAGGAGGAACAGCGAGCTCGCTGCTCCCCCGGCCAGGCCGGCGATCACCCCTCGGCGCATGAAGCTGCCCAACATGGGCTCTCCTCTCCGGTGACTCAGTGACAGGGCACGCCGAGGAAGTGCCGCGAGTCGTGGAAGAACTCGTGCAGCCGGTGCGCCAGGCTCCCGAGCGCGGCGCCGTTCTCCGACGTGATCAGGTACACGGCGAAGATCAACAACGCGACGAGCAGCCAGGTCCAGCCGGGGACCTTGACCCTTTCGAGCTCGAACGTCTCACCCAAGGTGCTCACCTCCTCCCATGGGCTCGGGGACGGGTATCCCACTGTGGTGGGAATGGTCGTGACCGTGGCTGTGGGAGTGGGCGTGCAGTGGCGTCGGCTGCCCGACTTGCCCCTCGTACCCGGGGATCGCGATCCGGTAGACACAGCAGTCGCAGTTCATGCGGGCCTCCCCCTCGATCGCCTCTCGATGGCGCTGGAGAACCAGCTCCGCGAGGCGCGGGTCCGGGCCGAGGTGGGCGCCGTGACGTACGGCCATTCCCGGGTGCTCGGCTGCCCACACGTCGGCCTGGGCGTGGATGCGGTCCACCAGGATCCCGGTGAAGAGGAAGTACGGGACGACCGCAATGGTGGTCGCGCCGAGGCGGCGGCAGCGTTCGAGCGCCTGGGGCACTGACGGCGGCGCGAGGGAAACGAACGCCGGCTCGACGAACCCCAGGCCGCGCGAGTCCTGGAGCAGCCGCCCGACCTTGTACAGGTCGGCGTTGGCGTCGGGGTCGCTGGAACCACGGCCGACGAGCACGACCGCGAGCCTGCCGGGATCGCCGGCACCAACGGCGGCGCGGATGCGCTCCTCCGCGAGCGCGAGCACCAGTGGATGGATGCCGAGCGCGCGCCCGTACTCGAACCTCACGCTCTGATGGCGGCGGCGCCCGCGTTCGAGCGCGGCGGGCCCGTCGTTCTTCATGTGCCCGGCTCCGAGCAGGACGAGCGGGACGGCGCCGATCGACGTCACGCCCCGACCGACGAGCGCATCGATGGCAGTGTCCAGGTCGGGCTCGGCCAGCTCGATGAACCCGCACCCGATCTCGAGACCCTTCGCCGCACCTCGCAGCACGTCCGCGAACTGCCAGTACTCCTCGACGCCGGCGACGGAGCGGCTGCCGTGGCCGATGAGGAGCAGAGCCGGACCTGAGCTCATGGTGCGTTCCCTTCGGGTACGTGGCCGGCGAGGCGGACGAACGCGTTGACCGTCGCGGCTGCGACCGCGCTCCCGCCCTTCTCGCCGACATTGGAGATCGCGGTCAACCCGCTGGCGCGCAACCGCGCCTTCGATTCGGCGGCGCCGACGAACCCGACCGGCAGACCGACGACGAGCGCGGGCGCGAACGCACCCCGCTCGGCGAGGTCGACGACCTCTTCGAGGGCGGTTGGCGCGCAGCCGACGACGACCACGGCGCCCTCCGGATGGCACGCGGCCGCCGCCCGCATGCCGAGGGCGCTACGCGTGGTCTGGGCATCGTCGCCGGACGCGGGCAGGCAGCACTCGGCGTGGAGCCCGTGGATGCCGTGCCGGACCATCTCGACGTCGCACAGCACGGGAGACGCGGAGCGGATGGCGTGCACACCCCGGTCGACGGCCGCGTCGTCGAGGTGCATCGACGTTGCGTATTCGGGGTCGGCGCTGGCATGGATCACGCGCTCGACGACGGCGCGCGACGCCGGACCGAGGTGCGAGAGGTCGACGCGCCCCTCCAGGATGCGGTAGCTCTCGGCCTCGATCGGGTGGATCATGCGCGGACCTCCTCGACGGCGTCGCGCGGGCAGACCTCGACGCACGCCAGGCAGGTGGTGCACCGTTCGTCGACGACCTGTGGTCGGTGGGGCGCGACGAGCAGGGCCCGTTCGGGGCAGGTGACGATGCACGCACCGCAGGCCGTGCAGGCGGCGGTCACGGTGACCGTCACGGCCGGTACCCCCGCGGCGTGACCATGCGTCCGCCGACGACGCGCGTCGAGGAGGTTCCGATCAGGACGCAGCTCGTCATGCCGGCGGAGGCCGGATCCATGTCAGTGAGCGTCGTGACGTGGATCTGCTCGTCGGCGCGGGACGCGTCGGTCACGACCGCGACGGGCGTCGCCGGCGGCCGGTGCTCCAGGAGGATGCGACAGGCGGCGTCGAGCTGCCACGTGCGTCGCTCCGAGCGCGGGTTGTAAAGGGCGATCGCGAAGTCGGCGACGGCGGCGGCGCGCAGGCGGCGTTCGATGGCGTCCCAGGGCGTCAGGAGGTCGGAGAGGCTGATCGTCGCGAAGTCGTGTCCGAGCGGCGCGCCGGCGGCGGCCGCGGACGCCAGCGCCGCCGTCACGCCGGGCACGATCTCGATCTCGACGTCCGGCGCGTCTGCGGCGAGCCCGAGTGCGACCGCGGCCATCGCGTACACACCCGGATCACCGGAGCACACGAGTGCGACCTCTCGCCCGCCGCCCGCTTCGGCGAGCGCCTGCTTGGCCCGAAGGACCTCCTCGCCGATCGGGCTGCGCAAAACCTCGTGGTGCGGTTGCAGCAGATCGGCGCAGGCGTCGACGTAAGGGCCGTATCCGATGACAACCTGGGCGTGGCGCACCGCGGCCACGGCGGCCGCCGTGCGCAGGGCGGGCGCGCCGGGCCCGAGGCCGACGATCCGCAGCCGGCCGGGTGGGCGCGCTCGGCGCGCGATCGCAACCGTGGCCACCGCGTTCGCTCGCTTCGGCACGACGAGCTCGGCGTCGGCGCCGGCGGCGAGCAAGGCGGCCGCCTCGGCGACGCTGGGCGTGCCGACGGCCTCGGCGACGACCGCGCTCGGAGTCGGCACGGCGACGGCGCGCAGGGCCTCGGCGGCGAACCCCCGCACCGGACGGCCGAGCGCTCGCACGGCGGGGTCCGTCGTCTTCCGGTCGAGCGTCGCGACCTCCGCCACGGACGCCCGCGCGAGCCCGGCGTGGTGGAGCTCGCCGTCGAGCAGACCCGCCAGATCCTCCGGCGGTGCACCGGTCGACGCGCCGACGCCGGCGACGAGCGATGGCGGGTGTAGCACCACGACGCCGGGGCGGGGTGCGTGACTGCAATCCGTGATCACGATGCACTCGGACGCGTCGGCGGCTCCCGCGGTCAGGTCCGGCGGCAGCGGCCAATCCTGCTCGTTGACGACGCGCGGTGCGCGTCCGTCGAGCATGGCGGTCGTCACCGTGGCGATGTCGCCGCACGCGACGAAGCCGGGGAGGCTGTCGAGCGCGATGGATCCTGTGCTGTCCGTGCCGGTTGTGAGGACGGGCTCGGCGTCGAGCAGGCCGCCGACCTGCTGCGCGAGCAGGTTGGCGCCGCCGGCGTGGCCACCAACGAGCGCCACTGCGTACCGGCCGCCTTCGTCGACGCACACCACGGCGGGGTCGCGGCCCTTGCCCGCGAGCAGCGGCGCCACGATCCGGACGGCAGCACCGGTGGCGAGGAACAGGACGAACCCGTCGACGGCGCGCCAACGTTCGCGCACCGCGACGGCAGCTGCGCCGTGGACGTGCTCGAACGGGAGCCCACGGGCGCGCGCTCGGCCGGCCTCGGTGATCGACACGCTCACGACTCGCCCGCTCACGGCTCCGGCCCCCACAGGACGAACACTGGGTTCTCGGCTTCGAGGCGGACCCCGCCGGCGAGGGGCTTGCCGCGCGCGACGGAGATCTCGGCGAGGTTGCCGAGGCGTTGGTAGGCGGCGGCTGCACGATCAAAGGCAGCGAACGTGGCAGCGATGCGACCGCGGGGCCGGAGGCGGGCGAGGGCGGCGTCCAGCACGGCCAAGCCTCCTCCGCCGAGAAAGATCCGGTCGGGGTCGGGCAAGGCATCCAGCGTGTCGGGCGCGGTCCCGTGCACCAGGTCGATCGCGACGCCGTGCGCGCGTGCGTTGGCGGCAACGCGTGCTGCGTCGGGGGCGTGCTGCTCCACGGCGAAGACACGCAAGCGGGGCGCGAGTGCGGCGATCTCGATCGCAACGCTGCCGCTGCCGGCGCCGACGTCCCAGACGACGCCGGCATCGGGCAGCGCGAGCTTGCCGAGCACGACCGCGCGCACCTCGGCCTTCGTAACGAGACCCTCCCGCGCCGCGAAGCGACCCTCGGGCCGGCCCCATTCGAGCGTCGGCGCCGTCGCGATCGCCTCGCCGTCGCCGTCGAGGAGCACAACGACCGACCGCGCGTCGAAGGTACCGGCGGCCAGCTCGCGGAGGGTCGTGATGTCGACACGCTCGTCGGCCTCGCCGAGGTGCGTGCACACCGCGGCGCGGCGGTGCGGCGCGCCGAGGGCGAGGAGCTCGCGGCCGAGCGCCTCGGGCGGCGCAGCGGGCGCGGTGAGCACGGCGACCTTGCCATGACGGATTGCGTGGCGGGCAGCGTCGGAGAGGGCTCGGCCGTGGGCCGAGATCACGGCGGCGTCGTCCCACGGGATGCCGAGGCGGGCGAACGCCAGTGACACCGACGACGGCGCGGGATGGACGTCGAGCCGGTCGGGGCCGGCGCGTTCGGCGAGCACGCGCACGATCCCGAAGAACCCGGGATCGCCCGAGGCAAGGACGCAGACGCCGCCCCGCTCGTGTTCGATCTCGTCGAGGACGTCGACGAGTGGCCCGTCGATCGGCAGTAATCGCGCGCCGATCGGCGCCAGGGTGCGGAGGTGGCGGGGCGCGCCGGCGACGACGGTGGCGGCCTCGATCGCGGCACGCGCCTCCTTGCCCACCGGCTCGCCTCCGCTGACGCCGACGACGGCGATTCGCTCAGGCACGGGCGATCACCTCGGCGCCTTCGAAGTCGACCATGACGACCGCAATGTCGAGCGAGCCGTCGACGTGCCGCCGGCACGCGTCGGCCGCGTGTGCGCACAAGAGCTGGAGCGGCTCGAGGGCGTGGTGCGCGAGGCACACCTCGAAGAAGTGGCGCGCCGTCCCCGTCTCGGTCGCGGCGTCGACGACTTCCGTGGGTGCACCCACGGCGCGGGCGGCCGCTGCGAGCACGTAGCCGTCGACCTTGGACCGGTGGAAGTGGGTCATCATCACGCCGGCGGCGAGCTTGGCGATCTTGCCCGCCATGCCGACGAACACGACGTGCTCGACGCCGACGGCGGCAGCGCGCCGCAGCGCGATGCCGGTGAAATCTCCGACCTCGACGCAGCACACGTCGTCGAGCTCCGGGTGGAGACCGGTGGCGGCGTGCTCCGACCGGCTCCCGGTGGCGAGCAGGACCGTGCGTTCGCCCTGGGCGGCGGCGACGTCGATCTGCTGGACGACGGACGCGCGGTAAGCGGCGGTCGAGAAGGGGCGCACGATCCCGGTGGTCCCGAGGATGGAGATGCCCCCGAGGATCCCCAGGCGCGCGTTGGTGGTCTTCGCCGCCATCGCTTCGCCGCCGGGTACCGAGATCGTCACGTCGACCGGCCGGTCGGTCACCTCGCTCAGCGCGGCGCGGATCATGCGCTCCGGGACGGGGTTGATCGCGGGCGCGCCGACGGGCAACCCCAGGCCGGGCTTCGTGATCGTGCCGACGCCCGGCCCCGCTCGGAGGCGGGTCGCCCACTCGCCCGGCGCCGGCCACTCCACCGCGGCAGTAACGCGGGCGCCGTCGGTGCAGTCCGGGTCGTCACCGGCGTCCTTCACGACCACACATCGCGCCGGCGCCTCGCTCTCGACCGGGAAGCGGACCCGCCGCCCCGAGGGCAGGCCGACCTCGACGGTTTCGGGCGCAGAGCCCGTGACGAGTCCCACGGCGGCGGCCTTCGCGGCCGCGGTCGCGCAGGTGCCCGTCGTCCACCCGGCACGCAGCCCCGTCGTACGCGCGGCGACGTCAGGCGCGAGATCCGGTTCGCGAGTAGCGGCGCGCGCGCTCACGCCGGCCGCCCTACGGTCGAGCCGGCGGGTGACCGGCGCCGGAACTTGTGGGCGAACTGCGGCGCGTACAGATGCGACCGGGGCGCGGCGCCGCGTAGCGCCGGTCCCACCAGGACGAGCACGGTGCGGGTCGCTTCGAGCGCGCCCAGCTCGGCCGCCAGGCAGCGGAGCGTGGTGGTGACGACGCGCTCGTCGGGCCAGGAGGCGCGCACGACGATCGCGGCGGGGGTGTCGCCGGCGTAGTCGCTTCCGCCGGCGAGCAGCTCCTGCTGGAGCTCGGCGGGCCGGGCGGCGGAGAGGAACACGGCCATTGTCGTGCCGTGGGCGGCGAAGGCGGCGACCGACTCGCGGGCGGGCATCGACGCCGCCGTGCGGCCGCCGAGCCGCGTGAGTACGACGCTCTGGGACACGGTCGGGACCGTCAGCTCGCGTCCGACGGCGGCCGCCGCCGCGCCCAACGAGCTCACGCCAGGCACGATCTCGAAATCGCGCTCGTGAGCGACGCACCAGTCGAGCTGCTCCTGGATCGCGCCGTACAGGACGGGGTCGCCGGAGTGGAGACGCACGACGCGGGCAGCTGGATGCGCGTCGTACACGGCGAGCACGTCCTCGAGCGTCATGGCGGCGGAGTCGTGCACCTCCGCGCCGGGGCGTGCGTGGTGGAGCATCGCCTCGGGGACGAGCGACGACGCCCACACGACGACGTCGGCGGAGGCCAGGCGGTCGCGGCCGCGCAGCGTGATCAAGTCGGCAGCCCCCGGCCCGGCGCCGACGAACGAGATCACGTCCGGCGTCCCGGCGGAACGAGCACGGTGGCGAGATAGCTCGCGGGCGCGCCGGCCAGCGCGTCGAGCGGGCCGGCGCGCTCGCCCGGCAGCCCGAGGAGCTCGCCGGCGACGGCGCCTTCGAGCCGGCCCGCGTCGGCGAGACGCTTGGCGATGGCGGGGAGATGGCGGCCGCCCTTGTAGACGGCGACGGCACGGGTGGGATCGGCGAGCGCGTCGTCGAGGTCGTCGGGGCCGTCGAGGGCGGTAACCAGGGCCAGCGTCTCGGTGCCTTCGAGCACGACGAACCCGGCCCGGGCGGCGAGGGCCTGGAACGCCATGATCCCCGCGACCGTCTCGATGGCAGCGTCGGGACAGCGGGTGCGAACCTCGCGCGCGAGAGACGAGAACGTGCTGTAGATGTTCGGGTCGCCGAGCGTCGCGAACGCGACCCGCTCGCCGTGGTCGAGGCAGGCGGCGATCCGGCCGGCGGCCTCCGCGTACACGCCGGGTCCGCCCTCGCGGCGCATCTCGACGACGAGGCGCTCGACCGGCACGTCCGGCGCCGCCTCGCGCACGATCGACTCGGCCCGCCCGACGACGTCCATCGCCAGCGACGGCGCGAAGACGCGCTGCGCTTCGCGTAGCGCGCGCAACGCCTCGAGAGTGACGTGCTCGGGATCGCCGGGGCCGACTCCCACCCCGACCAACGCCGGTGCCATCCCATCCCCGTGGGACGCTTGTCCCGTCGCCGCAGCCGGTCTCCTGGCTCCCGGATCCCCGTTCGCCCTCGCCTTCCCGGTTCACCGGTGGCGCATCGAGGGGTCGCTCCCCGGTCACAGTGGCGGGACCGCACCGGACTCCCACCGGCTTCCCGTACACCGCGGCTCGCGGAGCATAACCGGCGGGCGGTGCCCGGGCGACCGGTGCGTTTCTCAGCTCCGCGATGGGAAGGTCAGGAACGCATCGAAGCGGCGGTTGTGACGAAGCGCTCGGCCATCCGCGGGTCGGCTGCCAGGTGCAGATGCAGGTAGCTGGCGAGGAGGCGCGGCGACGCGTAGCCGGCACGCGTCGGCCCGTTGCGGCCCGACATCTCGAGCGCGTCGCCGGGCGGGTCGAGCACCGAGTAGTGGAACTCGTGGCCGCGCAGCTGCGCACCCGCGGGCGTGACGGGCGTATCGCAATCGACGCGTGCTGTCCGGTACCCGAGGGTGAGCCGGTCGCTCATGCGTCCGTCGGCGGCCAGCGCGCCACACAGGGCGTGGCCGTCCAGCGAGCGGCTCAGCCACAGCAGGCCGCCGCACTCGGCCCAGGCCACGAGCCCATCCTCGACGCGCTCGTGCAAGTCGGTGAGCAGGGGACGGTTGGAGGCGAGCTCTTCGACGAACACCTCGGGGAAACCGCCGCCGGCGTACACGGCGTCGACGTCGTCTGGCAGTGCCGCGTCGTAGCGGGGATCGAACGGGACGAGCTCGGCGCCCGCCTCCTCGAGCAGCTCGAGGTTGTCCGGATACGTGAAGCTGAACGCGGGCCCGCCGGCGACGGCGACGCGGGCGGCTGCGGTCGGGCGTGCGGCAGGCGGGTCGCCGGCTGCGACGCGGGGCGCGCTGCCCGCGACGCGCACGATCGTGTCGAGGTCGCACGACGCCGCCACTTCGACGGCCAGGCGGTCGACTGCAGCCTGCACCGCTTCGCGCTGCTCGACCACCGGCACGAGCCCGAGGTGGCGGTCGCGCCAGGCGAGCTCGTCGGCACGCGCCAGTGCGCCGAGGACGGGGACTTCGAGCGGCGCCAGTGCGTCGCGCAGCATCGCCTCGTGCGCCGGGCTTCCCACCCGGTTCAGCACGATCCCGGCGACGCGCACCGACGGGTCGAACGTGGCGAAGCCGTGCGCGAGCGCGGCCACCGAGCCGCTCATGGCCGACGCGTCGACGACCAGCAGCACGGGGGCGTCGAGGAGGCGGGCGACATGCGCCGTGCTCGCCGGGTTGCCGGGCTCGGCCGCCCCGTCGAACAGGCCCATCACGCCCTCGACCACGAGCACGTCTGCGCCATGTGCTGCTTTGGCGGCAAGCGGTGCGATCCGATGCTCGCCGCAGATCCACGCGTCGAGGTTGCGGGCGGCGCGCCCGGTGGCGAGGGCGTGGTAGCCGGGATCGATGAAGTCGGGGCCGACCTTGGCCGCGGCCACGCGCGTCCCACGCCGGCGCAGCGCCGCCATCAGCCCGGTGGCGATCGTGGTCTTGCCGACGCCCGAATGCGTGCCGGCGACGACGACGCGCGGCCCGAGCCCGGCCATCAGAACTCGATGCCCTTCTTGCCCTTGATGCCGCGGTCGTACGCGTGCTTGATCTTGCGCATCTCGGTGGCGGTGTCGGCGAGGTCGACGAGCTCGTCGGCGGCGTCACGCCCGGTGATCACGACGTTCGTGCCCTCGGCGCGTCCTCGGATGCCGGCGACGACCTCGTCGACCGGGACCCACTCGTACTTCACCGCGTAGGTGAGCTCGTCGAGGATCAGCAGGTCGTAGTCGCCCGACGACAGCTTGGCCGCCGCGACCTCCCAGGCGTGCCGGCCCTTCGCAGCGGTCTCGTCGAGATCGGTGGACTCCCACGTGAAGCCGTCGCCGAGCGTGTGCCATTCGATGTCGAGGTGATCGGCGAGCTTGCGCTCACCGGTCTTCCACTTGCCTCCCTTCACGAACTGGACGACGCCGACGCGCCAGCCGCGCGCCCAACCACGCGCCATCACGCCGAACGCGGCCGACGACTTGCCCTTCCCGTGCCCGGTGTTGAGAAGAACGACCGACTCGCCGCGCGCCACGAGCGGGAAGGGTACGCCCACCGTCCCGCACCGCGGCCACGGCGGCTTCGCCGCCGCGCCGCAGGAGCCCGAGCGTGCGAGCGCAACAGCTCGAGGCCGAAGGCGCGCCGCGACGGCGCTGGCTATTGTGAACGGCGCAGCGCAGGGAACGCCGGTGCGAGTCCGGGGCTGTCCCGCAACTGTGACCGGGGAGCGAACCCCACCGACGGCCACGGCCCTTCGGGGTTGGAAGGCCGGGGCGAGCGTCGATCCGGAGCCAGGAGACCTGCCTGCCCGAGAACCCTCGGGAAGACGCGGAGACGTCGTGGAGCTCCAGCTTCGGTCTCGATCTGAAGCGGGTCGAAATCTCTCGGTGCTGGTGTGGCGGTTCGACCGCCCGCTGCGGGTGGCGGCGTCGGCACCGCACGGCGGTGGCCTTGCCACCCGGCGCTGGATCGTGAACGCGCAGGTACCGGCGTCGTACGCGCGCCGCGACCCCGACCACCACCTGCGGAAGCTGGCGGTGTCGCTGGGCCTGCCCGGCCATGGCGTGGGCATGCTCACCGCTGCCGACGTGCGCTCGTTCGTCACGACGGTCGACGACGGCGCCGAGGTCATCGCGACGGTCGGGCTGGGTGAGCCGGGGTGGGCGGCCGCGGCGCCGCGCGCGGAGCCGCGCGTGCCGGTCCGGCTGGCGGGCACGATCAACGTCGTCGCTCTGCTCCCGGCCCGCCTCTCGGACGCCGCCCTCGTCAACGCCATCGCCACCGCGACGGAGGCCAAGGCGCAGGCGCTCTTCGAGCTCGGCGTCCCCGGCACGGGCACCGCTACCGACGCCGTGTGCATCGCGACACCGATCGACGGGCGCGCCGAGCCGTTCGGTGGACCCCGATCCCGCTGGGGCTCGCGCCTCGCCCGGGCGGTCCGCGACGCGGTGCGGCTGGGTGCGCCGGCGTGATCGCGCTCGTGCTCGGCGGCGCCCGGTCGGGGAAATCCGGCCACGCCGAGCACCTCGCGGCCTCGCTCCCCGAGCCGGTGTCGTACGTGGCCACCGCGTCCGTCGACGGCGACGACGACCTCGCGGCGCGGATCGCCGCGCACCGGGCCCGGCGCCCGGCGTCGTGGACGACGATCGAGAGCGGGCCCGACCTGCCCGCGCTGCTGGCGGCTACGGCGGGGACCGTGCTGCTCGACGCGCTCGGCCCGTGGCTCGCGGCCGCGCCGGATCTCGCCGTCGACGCCGGCGCCCTATGCGACGCGCTCATGACGCGCGCCGGCGACACGGTGGTCGTGTCCGAGGAGGTCGGCCTGGGCGTGCATCCGGCGACTGCCGCGGGCCGGCGGTTCAGGGACGCGTTGGGCGAGCTCAACCAGGCGGTCGCCGCCGTCGCCGGCGAAGTCGTGCTCGTCGTGGCCGGCCGCGCCCTGCGGCTCCAGGACACCGCCTGATGCGGCGCGCGCTGGCGTTCCTCACTCCCCTCTTCGGCGCGGCCGAGCCGCGGTCCGACACGCTGGGGTGGTTCCCGGTCGTGGGTGCCGTGCTCGGCCTCGCGCTCGGCGCGGTGTGGTGGGGAGCAGAGCGGGTGTGGCCGGCGGCGGTGGCGGCGGCGATCGTCGTCGCCGTCGACCTCGCGCTCACCGGGATGCTCCACGTCGACGGGCTGGCCGACGCCGCTGACGGACTGCTGCCCCATCTCGATCGGGCACGCCGGGTCGAGGTCATGGGCGAGCCCGACGTCGGCGCGTTCGGCGCCGCGACGGTGACCGCGGTCCTGCTCCTGCGCTGGACGGCGTTGGCCGTCACGGCGCCGTCACCGCTGCTGCTCGGCGGATTGTGGTGCGCGTCGCGCACGGCGATGGCGGTCACGGCGCGCACGGTCCCGTACGCGCGCCCGGACGGGCTCGCCGCCGCGTTCCTCGGCGGCCGGGCGGTGACCACCGCCGCCGTCGGCGCCGTGCTCGCCGTGGCGCTCGCGTTCGCGGGGCCGGGCACGGTAGGCGCCGCCGCCGTCGGCGGCGTGGTGGTCGGCGCGGCCGCCGTCGTCGCGCTGGCCTGGAGGCGTGTCGGCGGGTTCACCGGGGACGTGCTCGGCGCCGCCGGCGTCGTGGGCGAGACGACCGGACTGCTCGTCGCGGCGGCCCGATGGTGAGCCGGTCGCTCGGCGCGGCGGCGGGGGTCATGGCCGACCATCTCCTCGGCGAGCCGCCCGCCGTCGCCCACCCGGTCGCCGGGTTCGGCACCGTGATGCGCCGGCTCGAGGCGCAGCTCTATCGCGACACGCGCGACGCCGGCGCAGCCCACGCCGCCCTCGGGATCGGGCTGGCGGTGGCGGCGGGGGCGGCGCTCGGTTCGCCGGCGGCGGCGGCCTACGTCGCGGTCGCCGGGCGCGCGCTCGCCGGCGCCGCGCTCGGCGTCGAGGCCGCGCTCGGGCGCGGCGACCTGAAGGCGGCACGGGCGACGCTCCCCGCGCTCGTCGGGCGGGACCCGTCACGGCTCGACGAATCGGAGATCGCGCGGGCGGTCGTCGAGTCGGTGGCGGAGAACACGGTCGACGCCGTCGTCGCGCCGGCGCTGTGGGCGGCCGCTGCCGGGGCGCCCGGCGTGTTCGCCTACCGCGCCGTGAACACGTTGGACGCCATGGTCGGCCACCGGTCGTCGCGCTACGAGCAGTTCGGCTGGGCGAGCGCGCGTCTGGACGACGTCGCCGGTCTGATCCCGGCGCGCGTTACCGCCGTGCTCGTGGCCGCCGTGCGCCCCCGCGCGGTCGCGCGCGTCGCCCGAACGACACGCAACGACGCCTCCGCCCACCCCTCGCCGAACGCCGGCATCGCTGAAGCGGCGTTCGCGGCCGCGCTCGGCGTGCGACTCGGCGGAACGAACCGATACGGCGACCGCACCGAGCAGCGTCCTCCACTCGGTGACGGCCGGACGCCGGAGCCGGGGGACATCCGCGCCGCCGTCCGCCTCTCGCGTGACGTGACTGGTGCGCTGGTCACGGTCCTCGTCGCGCCCTCTGTGGTGCGATGGCTCCGTCGCCGACGACGCGGGACGAACGGGAGGAAGCCGTGACGGTGCCGGTGCCGGGCCCCCACGGCGGCGACGGGCCCGCGGTCGCGGCCGTGCTCGGCGTCGACCCGGCGTCGATGCTCGACTTGTCCGTCAGCCTGAACCCGTGCGCGCCCGACGTCCGGAACCTCGCGCTCGGCCATCTCGACGCCCTCACGCAATACCCCGACGCGGCCCGTGCGACCCACGCCCTCGCCGACGCGATCGGCGTGGACGCCGATCGGGTCGTCCTCACGAACGGCGGGGCGGAGGCGATCGCGCTCGTCGCGGCCGAGCTCGGGCCGGGCTGGGTCGCGGCGCCCGACTTCTCGCTGTACCGGCGCCACCTCCCGGCGCTGGTCCCCGGGGCGCCCGTGTGGCGGTCGAACCCGCGCAACCCGACCGGCGAGCTGGCGCGGGCGGACGCCCGGGCCGCCGTCTGGGACGAGGCCTTCTACCCCCTGGCCACGGGCACGTGGACCCGGGGCGACGCCGGCGCCGTCGTCCTCGGCTCGCTCACGAAGGTCTTCGGATGCCCGGGCCTGCGGGTCGGCTATGCGCTCGCCCCCGACCCCGGTCTCGCCCACCGTGTCCGCGCCCGTCAACCCCGCTGGGCGGTCAACGGCATAGCGGCCGCTCTCGTCCCCGAGATGCTGGCACGGGCCGACCTGCCGGCGTGGGCCACGGAGATCGGGCGCCTCCGCGCCGAGCTCATTGCCGTGCTGCGCGCGCACGGGTTGCGGCCGCGCCCTTCCGACGCGCCGTACGTGCTCGTGGACGGCGCCGCCGGTCTGCGCGAGCGACTCGCGCCGCTCGGCGTCGTCGTGCGCGACTGCACGTCGTTCGGTCTCGGCGGCTGCGCGCGCGTCGCCGTACCCGACGCGGGCGGCCTCGAGCGTCTCGACGCCGTGTTGCACGCCGTCGCAGCCCAGAAGGTGTCGGCCTGATGCGCGGGGCGCTCATGGTGTGCGGGACGGGCAGCGACACCGGCAAGAGCCACGTCGTGACCGGGTTGTGCCGGCTGCTGCACCGGCGCGGCGTGCGCGTCGCGCCGTTCAAGGCGCAGAACATGGCGCTCAACTCGTTCGTCACGCCGTCCGGCCACGAGATCGGAAGGGCCCAGGGCGTCCAGGCCCTCGCCGCCGGCGCCGTCCCCGAGGTGGCGATGAACCCGATCCTGCTCAAGCCGACGGGCGAGCGGACGAGTCAGGTCGTCGTCATGGGTGAGCCGGTCGGGCACCTCGACGCCGCCGCCTACCACGCCGAGAAGCCGCACCTCCTCGGCACGGTGCTGGACGCGTGCCACGACCTCCGCCGCCGCTTCGACGTCGTCGTCCTCGAAGGAGCGGGGAGCCCGGCCGAGATCAACCTGCTCGACCACGACATCGTGAACCTACGCATCGCCGACGAGCTCGGGGTGCCCGCCATCTTGGTCGGCGACATCGACCGGGGCGGCGTGTTCGCCGCGCTCTATGGGACCGTCGCGCTCCTGCCCGACCGGTACCGCGCGCTCGTACGCGCGTTCGTCATCAACAAGCTCCGGGGCGACCCGGCGCTGCTCGGCGACGGCCTCGGCGACCTCGAAGCGCGCGCCGGTGTGCCCGTGCTCGGCGTGCTGCCGTTCGTGCACGACGTGGCCCTGGACGCCGAGGACTCGCTGGCGCTGGCCGGCCCCCGTCCCGTCGCGAGCGCTCGCCCGTGCGGCGACGGGCTCGACGTGGCGGTGGTGCGATTCCCGCGGTTGGCGAACTTCACCGACCTCGACGCCCTCGCGATCGAGCCCGGCGTGCACGTGCGATTCGTCGAGACTGCCGCCGCGCTCGGACAGCCGGATCTCGTCGTCCTCCCCGGCACGAAGGCCACCGTCGCCGACCTCGACTGGTTCCGGAGCACCGGGCTCGAGCGCGCCGTCTTCGAGCGCACCGACGCCCTGGTCCTCGGGATCTGTGGCGGGTACCAGCTGCTGGGTCGCCAGATCTGCGACAGGGTCGAGTCCGGACGGGGAGACGTCGACGGGCTCGGCCGGCTCGACGTCGACACCGTGTTCGAGGCGACGAAGCTCACACGGCAACGGCGCGGCGAATCCATAGGACAGCGCATCACCGGTTACGAGATCCGGCACGGTCGCGTGACCCGGCGCGACGGTGCCCCGGGATGGGTCCATCTCGACGACTGCTACGCCTCCGAGGACGACGGTGCGCTCGATGCCGAGGCGCGCGTACTGGGAACGAGCCTCCACGGGCTGTTCGAGCAGGACGGGTTCCGCGCCGCGTTCCTCGCCGAAGTCGGCCGACGCGCCGGGAAGACCTTCGTGCCCGCCGGCGTGTCCTTCGCCGCCGCCCGGGACACACAGTTCGAGCGGCTCGCGGACCTCATCGAGGCGCACGTCGACGTCGGCGCCCTCGACGCGCTGATCGAGGAGGCGGCGCCGTGATCCTCGTGATCACCAACGCCGACACGGAGATCCTCGGGCTGCGCGCCGTGCTCGAGGGGCTGCCCGCCGGGTTCCCAGCGGTGCGGGCGACCAACCCGGCGACGCTCGAGGAGCCGCCGAGCATCGACGGCGCGCAGGTCGTGCTCGTCCGGCTGCTCGGCGGCCGGCGGGCCTGGGAGCGGCCCTTCGACGCGCTCCGGGACGGCTGCGCCGAGCAGGGCGTTCCGCTGCTGGCGTTCGGCGGCGAGGTGACGCCCGACGCCGAGCTGGCGGCGGCGTCGACGGCGCCAACCGACGTCGTCGAGCGCGCCTTCGCGTACCTCGCCCGCGGCGGGCTCACCAACCTCGAGCAGCTGCTGCGCTTCGTCGCCGACCGCCTGCTCGGCACCGCCTTCGGCTCGGCGCCGCCCGAGGACGTCCCCGGGTGGGGCGTGTGGGGCGCGCCGGCGCTCGACCCGAACCGGCCCACCGTGGGCGTCGTCTTCTACCGCGCCCACGTGCTGTCGGGGAACACCCAGTTCGTCGACGACCTCGTTGCGGCCCTGCTCGCGCGCGGCGCGAACGCGATACCCGTCTACTGCTACTCGCTCCGGCCCGACGAGCGCGGCGCCGTCCCCCCGCTCGACGCGCTCGCCAACTATGGCGTCGACGCCGTCGTCACCACCGTGCTGGCGATGGGCGGCGCCGACGGCGACGATTGGTCGGCGCCGCAGCTCGCGGCCCTCGACGTGCCGGTGATCCAGGCCGTCGCGTCCACCCGGCCGCGCGCGGAATGGTCGGCCTCGGACGCCGGGCTCACGCCCATGGACGTCGCCATGAGCGTCGCCATCCCCGAGTTCGACGGGCGCGTCATCACCGTCCCGTTCTCGTTCAAGGAGGTCGTCGACGACGGCGACGAGCTCCGAGCACCGGTGGTGGCGTACCGGACTGCTGCCGATCGCGTCGAGCGAGCCGCCGGCATCGCCGTCCGGTTCGCCGAGCTTCGCCGCGTCCCGACCGGCGAGAAGCGCGTCGCCATCGTCCTGTCGGCGTACCCGACCAAGCGGAGCCGACTCGGCAACGCCGTGGGGCTCGACACGCCGGCGAGCGTCGTCGAGCTGCTGCACGCTCTGCGTCGCGCCGGTTACCGCGTCGACCGGGTCCCCGTCGACGGCGACGCCCTCATGGCGGAGCTCGCCAACGGCTTCGCGTACGACACCGACGTGCTCACTCCGGGGCAGCTCGCTCGAGCGCCCGGCCGCCTCGACGGCGGCGAGTACGCGGCGTGGTTCGGCGGCCTGCCGGACGCACTGCGCGACGAGGTCAGCGCGGCGTGGGGCGCGCCCCCCGGATCGGCCTTCCGCGACGGCGACGCGCTCGCGTTCGCGGCCGTCGACCTCGGCGACGTGCTCGTCGCCGTCCAGCCGCCTCGGGCGTTCGGGCCCGATCCGACCGCGACGTACCACTCGCCCCGCATCCCGCCCACGCACCACTACCTCGGCTTCTATCGGTGGCTCGAGACGGGCTTCGGCGCCCACGCCATCGTGCACGCAGGCAAGCACGGCACCCTCGAGTGGCTCCCGGGCAAGGGCGTCGGCCTGTCAGCCGCCTGCGCACCGGACGCCGCCCTCGCCGCGCTGCCCCTCTTCTACCCGTTCGTCGTGAACGACCCCGGCGAGGGCACGCAGGCCAAGCGGCGCGCCCACGCCGTGATCGTGGACCACCTCGTGCCCCCGCTCACGCGCGCCGACGCCTACGACGAGGTGGCCCGGCTCGAGCAGTTGCTCGACGAGCACGCCCAGGTGCAGGCGCTCGACCCGTCGAAGCTGCCGGCGGTGCGGGCCCAGGTGTGGGACCTGCTCGTCGACGCCGAGATCCACCGCGACCTCGGACGGCTCGAGGCGCCCGCCGACGATCAGTTCGACGACTTCCTCTTGCACGTCGACGGCTACCTCTGCGAGCTCAAAGACGCGCAGATCCGCGGCGGTCTGCACACCCTGGGTCGCGCGCCGGACGGCGACGCCGAGCTCGACCTTGTGCTCGCGGTGACGCGACTCCCCAACGGGCCGGTGCCGTCACTGCGGGCGACGGTCGCTCACGAGCTCGACGTCGGCCTCGACGGCCGCGCCGACGTCGACACTGTGGAGGCCGTGTGCCGCGACCGTCTCGCCGCGCTCCAGCGCGCCGGCTGGCATTACGACGGCGACGACCCGACGTTGCGGTGGGTGTCGCTTCGGCTCGTTCCCGCCTTGCGCCGGACGCCAGAAGAGATCGACAACCTGCTGCACGGCCTTGCCGGGGGCTACGTGCCGGCGGGGCCGAGCGGCGCGCCCAGCCGGGGCATGGCGCACGTCCTGCCGACGGGCCGCAACTTCTTCTCGGTGGACCCGAAGGCGCTGCCGACCCCGGTGGCGTGGGACGTCGGTCGCCGCCTCGCCGACGAGCTCGTCGCCCGCCACGTCGCCGAGGACGGCACGGTGCCGGCGACGGTCGGGCTCGTGATCTGGGGTACGGCGGCGATGCGCACCCAGGGGGACGACGTCGCCGAGGCGCTCGCGCTGCTCGGCGTCCGGCCCCGCTGGCACGACGAGTCGGCGCGGGTCGCCGGCATCGAGGCGATCCCGCTCAGCGAGCTCGGCCGGCCTCGCATCGACGTCGTCGTGCGGATATCGGGCTTCTTCCGCGACGCATTCCCGAACCTCGTGCAGCTGATCGACGACGCCGCCGCCCTCGTCGCCGGCATCGACGAGCCGCCGGCGTCGAACCCCGTGCGTGCTCACACCGACGATGACCCGCGCGTCTTCGGCCCCGCGCCGGGTGGGTACGGGTCGGGGATCCTGCCGCTGCTCGAGTCGGGCGACTGGTCGACCGACGACGACCTCGCCGCCGTCTATTCGGTGTGGGGCGGGTACGCCTACGGCCGCGCCGGGTATGGCGTCGCGGCCGACGACGCCATGCGCCGTCGCTTCGCCGCCATCGACGTCGCGATCAAGAACCAGGACAACCGCGAACACGACATCTTCGACTCCGACGATTATCTCCAGGACCATGGCGGGATGGTGGCGACCGTGCGCGCGCTCACCGGCGCCGACCCGAAGGCGTGGTTCGGCGACTCGGCCGACCCGGCCCGGCCGCGCGTGCGCTCGCTTGCGGAGGAGGCGGCGCGGGTCGTCCGCAGCCGGGTCCTGAACCCGAAGTGGATCGGGGCGATGCAGCGCCACGGCTACAAGGGCGCCTTCGAGCTGGCGGCCACGGTCGACTACCTGTTCGGGTATGACGCCACGACGCACGTGGTCGAGGACTGGATGTACGAGCGCGTCACCGACGCCTACGTCGGCGATCCCGACGTGCGGAAGTTCTTCCAGCGGTCGAACCCGTGGGCGTTGCGCGCTGTCGCCGAGCGACTCCTCGAGGCGCACGAGCGCGGGTTATGGAACGCGAGCACCGGCGCGGTCGACACGCTGCGGTCGTCGCTGCTCGAAGCGGAAGGTTGGGAGGAAGGGCGGTGAACTGGTCGACGCGCACCGACTTCCCGTTCACCGCCGTCGTCGGCCACGACGACGCCAAGCTCGCGTTGCTGCTCGCGGCCCTCGATCCGGCGATCGGCGGGGTGCTTCTGCGGGGGCAGAAGGGATCGGCGAAGACGACCCTCGCGCGCGGCCTCGCCACGTTGTTGCCCGGCGACGCGCCGTTTGCCGACCTGCCGCTGGGCGCGACCGAGGACCGCCTGATCGGGACGCTCGACCTCGGCGCCGTCCTCACCGGCGAGGGCCGGCGCTTCGAGCCCGGGCTGCTGGCGGCGGCGCACGGCGGCGTCCTCTATGTCGACGAGGTCAACCTCCTTCCCGACCACCTGGTCGACGTGCTGCTCGACGTGGCGGCGTCGGGGGTGAACCGGGTCGAGCGCGAGGGCATCTCCCACGAGCACCCGGCGCGCTTCGTGCTGGTCGGCTCGATGAACCCGGAGGAAGGCGAGCTGCGTCCCCAGCTCCTCGACCGCTTCGGCCTCGCCGTCGACGTGACGACCACCGTCGAGCCCCGCGCCCGCGCCGACGCGACGCGTCGCCGCCTCGCCTTCGACGCCGACCGGGCCGGCTTCGCGCGCGGGCACGCCTCCGCCGAGGACGAGGTGCGCGCCCGCCTCGCCCGTACGCGCCCGGCGACGGTGCCGGACGCGCTCCTGGTGCGGATCGGGGCGGTGTGCGGGGCCGCCGGCGTCGACGGGCTGCGCGCCGACCTCGTCATCAGCCGGGCCGCCGCCGGTCTGGCCGGGTTCGAGGAGCGCGGCGAGGCGAACGCCGACGACGTGCGGCGCGTCGCGCCGATGGCGCTCGCCCACCGGCAGCGGCGAGCGCCGTTCGACGAGCTGCACGCCCGCGGCCTCGACGAGGCGCTCGCCGCGCTCGACGAGGACGACCAACCCGAGGACGACCGCACGGGCCACGATGACGCCGGCGGCGGCGACCGCACCGCGCAGGCCGATCGCCCACCCGAGCGCGTTGTGCCGCTGCGCGCTGCGCGTGCACCCGCCGGCCCGGCCGGTCGGCGGTCACCGTCCGAGGGGAACCGAGGCCGCCTCATCGGCGATCGCGTCCCGAACGGCCCCGTCGGTGCGGTCGCAGCCGGCGCTACCGCCCGCGCCGTCGCCGCCCGGCGCGCCGTCGAGCCGGATGGCCCGGCCGTCCGCTCCGAGGACCTCCGCGAGCCGCGCCGGGAGCAGCGGGCGGGCAATCTCCTCGTGCTCGCGGTGGACGCCTCCGGGTCGATGGGCGCCCCGCAACGGATGGAGGCCGTCAAGGGCGCGGTGCTCGGCCTTCTCGTCGATGCGTACCAGCGCCGCGACCGGGTCACGCTGATTGCCTTCCGCGGTGACGGCGCCGAGGTCCTCCTCCGTGCGACGGGCAGCGTCGAGGTCGCGCGCGCCCGCCTCGCCGAGCTGCCGACGGGCGGACGCACGCCGCTCGCGTCCGGGATCGAGACCGCGCTCGCCGTGGCCACGAGCCCCGCCAACGACCGCTCCGGCCGCCGGCCGCTGCTCGTGGTCGTGAGCGACGGCAGGGCGACGGCCGCGGTCGACGACGATCCGGTGGCGGCGGCGCGTCGTGCGGCGGCCGCGGTGCGCACCCGCGGTGTCGACGCGGTCGTCGTCGACGCCGAGACCGGCTCCGGCCGGCTCGGCCTCGCGGCCGACATCGCGCACGAGATGGGCGCCCGGTACCTCCGCCTCGGCGAGGTCTCGGCCGGCGCGCTCGAACACACCCTCAGGGAGGTCATGGCATGACGACGTTCGACGACGCCGCGGCCGCCGTCGGCGACCTCGATCACGGGGCGGCGCGGGCTGCGGCCGAGCACCACGACCGGCTGACCAAGCCCCGCGGCTCGCTCGGGCGCATCGAAGCGATCGGCGTTCGGCTTGCGGCGATCACCGGGAGCTGCCCGCCACCGGTCCCGGCGCCGGCGGCGGTGGCCGTGTTCGCCGGCGACCACGGCGTGCTGGCGGAGGGTGTGACGCCGTGGCCACAGGACGTCACGGCGCAGATGGTGCAGAACTTCCTCGCCGGCGGGGCGGCAATCAACGTGCTCGCGCGGCACGCAGACGCGCGCGTCGTCGTGGTCGACGTCGGCGTCGCCACCGAGCTCGATGCCGCGCCCGGGCTCGAGCGCCGCAAGGTCCGCGCCGGCACCGGCAACATCGCCGAGGAGCCGGCGATGGCGATCGACGAGGCGAGGCGGGCCATGGACACGGGCGCTGACGTCGCGGCGCGCCTCGTCGCCGCGGGCGCCGCCTGCCTGGTGACGGGCGACATGGGGATCGGCAACACGACACCCTCGGCCGCGCTCGTCGCCGCGTTCACGGGCCGCGCCGCCGCCGAGGTGACGGGTCGCGGCACCGGCATCGACGACCTGACCCTGGCCCGCAAGGTCGCTGCCGTCGAGGCGGGATTGGCGCGGACATCGCGATTGGACGATCCGCTGGCCGTCCTCGCGTCGCTCGGCGGGCTCGAGATCGCGGCGCTGGCCGGCTTCGTGGTCGGCGGCGCCGCCGCTCGCGTCCCGGTCGTCGTCGACGGTGTCATCGCCGGCGCCGCGCTGCTCACGGCGGCGCGGCTCGTGCCCGGCGTGCTGCCGTTCTGCTTTGCGGGGCACCGTTCCACGGAACCCGCCGCCGCCGTCGTGCTCGACACGCTCGGGATGGCACCCGTCCTCGACCTCGAGCTGCGCCTCGGCGAAGGCACCGGCGCGTGTCTGGCGCTCCCCCTGCTCGAAGCAGGGGCCCACATCCTCGGCGAGATGGCTACCTTCGACGCCGCCGGCGTGACCGACAAGCCGGACTGACGCCCCGCTTCGCTTCGGCAAGAAGCGCGGCGCGAACGTGATGGCGTGCTCATCGACCGATTCCTCCCGGAGTACGACGAGTTCGAGCACCACGAGATCGCCGTCGCCGCCCCCGCCGACCGCACCTACCGGGCGGTCAAGGAGATCGATCTCGCCCGGTCGCCGATCGTCCTCGCGTTGTTGGCCGCTCGCGGACTCCCCCATCTCTTCACCGGGGCCGTGAAACCGAAGCTCCGCCTGCAGCTGGACGACATCCTCGCGTCCGGGTTCGTCGTGCTGGCCGAGGAGCCCGGACGCGAGCTCGTCCTGGGCATCGTCGGCAAGTTCTGGCGGCCGAGCAGCGGCGTCCATCGCATCGAGGCGAGCGAGTTCGCCGCCTTCGACCAGCCCGGCTTCTCCAAGGCGGTGTGGAACTTCGTCGTCACCGACCGCCCGGACGGCGGCTCGACGGTTACTACCGAGACGCGCGTCTCGTCCACCGACGGCGACGCCCGCCGCAACTTCGGGTGGTACTGGCGCCTCGTCGGGCCGTTCAGCGCACTCATTCGCCGCATCGTCCTCGGGCAGATCAAGCGCGAGGCCGAGACCCACGCGTTCGGCGTCGCCTAGGACCGCCTACGGGGCCGAGCTGACGCCGAACGCGAACTGCGCTACGACGCTCGGCCCATCGCGGCGCGCGAGTCCCACGCCGCGTAGAGGCTCGCGTATCGACCCTCGTGCGCGATGAGCTCGTCGTGGGTCCCGAGCTCCGGAACGCGGCCGTCGTCGACGACGGCGATGCGATCGGCGCGCGCCGCCGTCGACAACCGGTGGGCCACCACGACCACGGTCCGCCCCGCGGTGAGGTGACCGAGGGCGCGCTCGACGGCGTGCTCGGTGCCCGGGTCGAGGCTCGAGGTGGCCTCGTCGAGGACGAGCAGCGCGGGATCGGCGAGCGCGGCCCGGACCAGCGACACCAGCTGGCGCTCGCCGGCCGACAGGCGCGAGCCGCGCTCGCGGACCTCGGTGTCGAGGCCATCGGGCAGGTTGTCGAAGCGCTCGGCGAGCCCGAGCGCGGCGATGGCGTCGCGGATCTCGTCGTCGGTCGCTTCAGGCTTGCCGACCAAGACGTTCTCACGCACGCTGCCGGCGAAGAGAAATCCTTCCTGAGGGACGACCACGATGCGCTCCCGCAGGGACCGCAGCGTCGCGTCGCGCAGGTCGACGTCGCCGTAGTCGACCCGTCCTTCGCGCGGGTCGTAGAAACGGGCGATGAGCTTGGCCAGCGTCGACTTGCCCGCGCCCGTCGGCCCGACCAGCGCCAGCCGCTCCCCCAGCGGGACGCACAGCGAGATGTCGTGGAGCACGTCCTCCTCCCCGTACCCGAACGACACGTGCTCGAGCTCGAGCCCGCCCTCCTCGGGCAGGTCGATCGCGCCCGGCCGCTCGGCGATCGAGGGCGGCTCGTCGAGGAGCTCGAACACCTTCTGGAGGGCGGCGCCCGCCTGTTGCAGCGTGTTGTACAGCTGGCTCAGCTGCTGGATCGGCTCGAACAGGTTGTTCAGGTACAGCACGAAAGCGGCAACCGTCCCGACAGTGACGATGTCGGCGGACACGAACGCGCCGCCGATTCCGACGATGAGGGCGATCCCGGTGACGCCGGCGAACTCGACGATCGGAAAGTACTTCGCCGAGATGCGGACGGTCTCGATGTTGGCGTCGTACTGAGCCTCGTTGGTCTCCTGGAACCGGCGGGTGAATGCCCGCTCCCGGCCGAACGCCTGCACGACGCGGATGCCCGCGAGCCCTTCCTGCAGGGTCGAGAGGTTCTGGCCGATCCGGTCGCGCACGAGCAGGTACGCCTTGTTGGACGCCCGCCGGAACCAGCGGCTGGCAATCACGACCGGCGGCACCACGATCAGCGTGCACAGCGCAAGCTGCCAGCTCATCAGGAAGATCACGAAGATCGCGCCCACGAACAGCAGACCGTTCTGGACGAACATGACGAGGCCCATCTGGACGAGCTCCTGCAGCGCGTCCATGTCCGAGGTCATGCGGGCGACGAGCTTGCCGGTTTTCTCGCGCTCGAAGAAGTCCATGCCGAGCGACATCAAGTGTCGGAACACACCCGAGCGGAGGTCCCGCAGGAACGTCTCACCGACGCTGGCGACCATCTTGATCACGGCCCGGCCGAAGAACAGGCCCGCGATCGCCGCAAAGAGATAGAGCAACGCCGAGAGGTTGAGTGCGCCGGCGTCGTTGGCGCGTAGTCCCTGGTCGATGCCGTGCCGGACGAGCGCCGGCCCGGCCAGCAGGCACGACGTCTGTCCGATCAGCAGCAGGATCGACAGCACGATCCGCCAGCGGTAGGGGCGCAGCATGGGCGCGAGGCGGCGCAGCACTTGCGTCGCGTCGCGGCGGGTCAGCGTCTCCTCGATCGCGTGCTGGCCGAACGGGCCCCCGCCGCCGCCCCTCACGGCACCGCCTCCACCGTGGACGCTGCCTCGATGGCGGCGGCCTGGGCGAGCACCTCGCGGTAGCGCTCGGAGCTCTGCAGGAGCTCGTCGTGCGTGCCCTCGGCGACGACGCGTCCGTCGTCGAGGAGGACGACGCGGTCGGCGAGCGCGATGGTCGCCGGCCGGTGGGCGATGATCAGCGTGGTGCGCCCGGCCATCACTTCGCGCAGCGCGGCGCGGATCTCGTGCTCCTTGGTCGGATCGACCGAGGACGTGGCGTCGTCGAGGATAAGGACCCGCGGGTCGGCGAGCACGGCGCGCGCGATCGCGAGCCGCTGCCGCTGACCACCCGACAGGGTGTAGCCATACTCGCCGATGACCGTCTCGTAGCCCTCGGGCATGTCCTCGATGAACTCGTCCGCGCCCGCCAGGCGGGCCGCGTTCCGCACGGTGTCCATCGGCGCCTGCGGGTCGGCGAAGGCGATGTTCTCCCGCACGCTGTCCGAGAAGAGGAACGTGTCCTCGAAGACGATGCCGATGCTGCGACGGAGGTCTTGCTTCTTGACGTCGCGCACGTCGGTCCCGTCGAGGAGCACGCGTCCGCCGTCGACGTCGTAGAAGCGCGGCACGAGCCGGGCCACAGTCGTCTTGCCCGAGCCGGTCGAGCCCACGACGGCCACCGCCTCGCCTCCACGGATGAGCAGGTCGAGGCGGGAGAAGATGGGCCGGCCGCCGCGGTAGCCGAAGCGGACATGCTCGAAGCGGATCTCACCCTGTCCGGGCGGGAGCGCCCGGGCACCGGGCTTGTCGACGACTTCGGGGTCGGTGACAAGGATGGCGTCGAGCCGTCCGGCCGCCGCCGACGCGCGCGACGCCTGCGCGACGAGCATCCCCGCCATCCGTAGGGGCCAAATCAGCATGAGGACGTACGAGTTGAACGCGACGATGTAGCCGAGCTGGAGCTCGCCGTTCAGCACGAGGTGGCCGCCGTACCAGAGGATCGCGACGAGCGCGAGCGCCGGGAGGAAGTCGACGAGGGGCAGGAACCCGGCGCGCAGTCGCGCGGAGTCGAGCGAGCTGACCCGCACCGCGTCGGCTTCCCGATCCAGCTCCCGCTCCTGCAGCCGCTCCGAGCCGAAGCCCTTGACCGCGCGCACCCCGGCGACGCTCTCCTCGACCACCGCTGTGAGGTCGCCGAGCTTCTGTTGCAGCGTCGTCGTGATGGGCTGCATCTTCCGGCTGAACCGGAACGCGCTGACGTTCAGCAGCGGTAGCGCGCCGAGGGCTAACAACGTCAGGGGCACGCTCTGCAGTGCCATGACCGCCACGACTCCGACGAGCGTGAGGGTGCTGGCGATCGTGAGCGGAATGAGGATGACGGCCTGGTTGATCTGGAAGATGTCGGTGTTCGCGCGAGCCATCAGCTGACCAGTCTGCGCCTCGTCGTGGAACGCGAAATGGAGCCGTTGCAGATGGGCAAACAGCCGTTGCCGGAGGTTGGTCTCGGAGCGGTACGCGATGCGGAACGCGCAGAACCGTCGGAAGCCCGACGAGAGGCCCTGGACGACACCGACGGCCACGATGACGAGCGAGTAGACGAGGACGGCCTGGGTGTTGCCGGGCAGGATCCCGTTGTCGATCGCGCCGGCGGCGAGGAGCGGGACCGCGATCTTGGCTGCCGTCCACGAGACTCCGGCGAACACGCCGAACCCGACCCAGCCCTTCTGGGAACCGAGCGTGCCGCGCATCAACCGCCAGCCCGCCCGTCGGGTTTCGCGCTCGCGATCCACCTGTTCTCCCTCGACCCCTGCGCGCCCGCGGGCTGCCTGTCGTGAGGGGTCCGCGGGGTGCCCAACGAATCTACCAGCGGGGCTTCCGGCCCCCGGCGTGCGATTGCGAGACTGTCGCCGTGCAGACGACACGCGGGCGTCGGCGCGCGACGTGGCGGACGGCGATGGTGGTGGCCGCCGTGCTCGTGTACGCGTGGATCGCGTCGGGTCTGCGAGCGTTCACGCATCCCGAAGCCGTCGTGGTGGCCATCCCGCTCGTGGTCGGCGGCATCGCGATGCTGCGCATGCACCCCCCCGAGACCGACGCCACACGGCGAGGAACCTGGGTCTGGGCGGCCCTGTTCGGCGCGGTGCTCATCTGGGAGCTGATCTCCTATCGGCTCTCGCCGCGGGTCGAGCACCCGACGCTCAGCTCGATCGCCGACTCGGCCATGAGCACGCACCCCGGTCGCTTCGTGGTGTTCGTGGCCTGGGTGGGCCTGGGCTACTGGCTGTTCCGACGGTGAGCTCCAGCACACTCGGTTACGCGGTCTACGCGCTGATCGCGGCGCTGGCGGTCGTCTGGGGTGTGATCACGTACGTGCAACGGCCACGGTCCGCGACGCCGGACGACGTCATGGCGCGTGTGTTCCGTCACCGGTGGGCGAGGTGGCTCATCTGGGCCCTCTGGGCGTTCGTCGGCTGGCACCTGTTCGTGCGCGGCTCGGGCGCGTTCAAGTAGTGGTCCACCACCCATCCCGCCGCGGCCTGGATCCCCGGCCGCTCCGCTTCCAGCAAGGTGTCATCGCGCTGGTCCTGCTCATCGGGTTCGCGTTCCGGGCCGACCTGCTGATCCCGGCGGTCACCGTGGTGGTCGCAGTGAGCGGCGCGGTGGGGCCGCGGCGGGCCCCGTTGCCGCGGCTGTTCTCGGCCGTGGCCGGCGATCGGCTCGAGCCTCCCGAGACGCTCGTCGACCGGCAGACGATCCGGTTGTCGGTGCTCGTCCAGACGGGCGCGCTCCTCATCGCGTCGCTCTTCGTCTTCGTCGGGCTCGACCTCCTCGCGTGGGTCGTCGCCCTCGCCGTCGTGGCGACGGCCGCGCTCGACGCCGCCACGGGCAGCTGGGTCGAGGCCGGCCTCTACTGGCGGGTGGCTCGCCGCCGGCGGCCCTAGCCGTCAGCTCGTGACTCGGACCACGAAGACGGTGACGAGCGCGAGCACCAGGAAGATCGGTAGGAAGAGCGCGCCCGAGTCGCCCGTGGGGTCGCCGGTCGCGACGATCGCCAGGGCGAGCAGCCAGGCGTTGCGCACGAGTGCCAGTGCCGAGACGGGCCGGTCGACGGCGACGGCGCCGAAGCAGGGACACGGCCTTCGTTGCCCGCTCGTGAGGTTCGCGATCACGACGCCCGTGAACAGCGCGAGGAGCGCGATCGCCGCGAACGCGGGGACGGGCGAGTAGGGGAACCCAAGGAGCGCCAGCGCGATCACGAGCTCGACGGTGGGGACGACCGCAGCGGCGGCGACCGACAGCGGGGCGGGGACGCCGATGGCGCGCATCTGAGCCGGCAGCCGGCCGGCTTCGTGCACCTTCGCGAAGGCGGCGTACGCGAGGACGATCGCAACGGTGACCCGTGCCGCGAAGACCAGCGCGTCCACGATCAGCTCCAGGGACCGGGAGCGCCCCACCGGTCGAGGAAGGACGTCTCCGCGATCGGCTTCCGCACGTTCGGTCCGAAGTTGCCCTGGGGGTAACCCAACGGCACGCAAAAGTGGAACCCGGCGTCGTCGGGGATGCCGAACAGGTGGTGCACGCGCTCCATGACCGAAGGGTGCAAGGTCGTCGGGACCGAGCCGATCCCGAGCGCCCGCGCCGCGAGCATCAGATTCTGCACCGCGGGGATCACCGAGTCCGCCGGCCCGCCGTGGACCGCGAACGCGATCACGATGCACGGCACGTCGACCATCGCGTCAGCCAACCCCGCCGCGGGATGAAACCGCCGCGGCAGATCCTCGAAGGCGCGGAACCCCTCGTCGTGGCGCTTCGCCCACCACGCCTCGCGGTACAACGCGCCGAACTCGCGCACCGTGTCGCGATCGGTCACGACGAGGAACCGCGCCGGCTGCAGGTTGCCGCCGTTGGGCGCCCGGACCGCGGCTTCGAGCACGAGCTGCACGTCGTCGGGCGGGATCGGCTCGGGCATGAACCGACGGATCGCCCGCTGGGTGAAGATCGCTTCGCCGACCGACATCGAAAGCCGGCTGGGGTCCACCGGACGACCCTCAGCTGGCGAAGTGGCCGTAGCCGCCCCGGTAGAAGATGAGCGGTCCCTCGTCGCCGAGGACACCGAGCTCCTGCACGTCGCCGATGACGACGAGGTGGTCGCCGCCGTCGTGCTGGTCGCGGATCGTGCAATCGACATAAGCAAGGGCGTCGTGCAGGACCGGCGACCCGTTGGCGGACGGCCGCCAGCCGATGCGGCTGAACCGGTCGGCGCCCTTCGTCGCGAACACCCGGCAGACGTCCTCCTGGTGCTCGTTGAGGATGTTCACCGTGAACTTGCCCGCCGCCTCGATCCGCGGCCACGTGGTCGACACCTTCGACGCGCAGAACAGCACGAGCGGCGGGTCAAGGGACACAGAGGTGAACGAGTTGGCCGAGACGCCGATGGGCTCGTTCCCGTCCATCGCCGTGATGATCGTGACCCCGGTGGCGAAGTGCCCGAGAACCGTCCGGAAGGACGCCTCGTCGGGCGGCATGAGTGTTTCGGCGCTCTCCGATTCGCTCATGCAACGACCACGCGCTCGCCGCGACGGTCGTTCACTGCGTGACGACGGAGCGCAGCTCGACGGCAGCGCCTTCGCGAGCTGCGAGCACCTCGAGCCCACCCGCAACCCGTTCGGCGAGGGCGCTGCCGTACAGGTGCATGAGGTCGACCGTGTCGTCCGAGTGCGAGGGGCAGTGATGGAACAGCACCAACCGACGCGCCCCCGCCACCCGGGCGACATGAACGGCGTAGTCCACAGTCGAGTGCCCGAAGTGACGCTTGTGCTCGAACTCCTCACAGGTGTGCTGCGCGTCGTGGATCAGCACGTCGACGCCGTCGGCCAGGTCGAGGATCTCCGGCGGGACGAAGTCGTCGGCGTCGTCCGAGCACCCAGGCCCGTGGTCGGACACATACGCCACCGAGTGGCCCTCGAGGTCCACCCGGAACCCAATCGTCGGGCTCGTGTGCCGTACCCAGCGTGACCGCACCTTGCCGCCGTTGACGGCGAAGTCGTCGTTGGCGGTGTCGTGGAACCGAACGGTGCCGTGCAGCTCGTCCGGCGTGATCGGGAAGTACGGCTGCTGCATCACGCCGGTGAACACGGCGTCGAGCGGTCCCTTCTCCTGCGCCGGGCCGTAGATGTCGAGCACGGCGTCGGCCGCTGAGATCGGGCCGAAGAAGGGCAGGCCCTGGATGTGGTCCCAGTGCAGGTGGCTCAGGAGGACGGTTCCGTGGAACGGACCGTCGACCTCGAGCGTCTGACCATAGGGCCGCAGGCCCGTGCCCATGTCGAAGATGATCGGGTCGTGGCCCTCGGCCTCGAGCGCCACGCACGACGTGTTCCCGCCGTACCGGTCGTACTGCCGCCCCGCGCACGGCGTCGATCCTCTGACGCCGTGGAACGAGAGCTGAATCCCCCCGCGCACTCCTGGAGGATACCGATTGGGCGGCGGTCGAGAAACATCGCCCGCCGCAGGTCACACACCTTCAGCTCAGGACCCGCTTCTTGAAGCCGTTGATCCCCAGGTAGAGGAAGAGGGCCGCGAAGCCCGCGAGCGCCAGATATACGACCGCGAGCGACATGTGGTTCGCCGTGGTGAAGGCGCCCCGGAAGCCCTCGCTCATATAGACGAGCGGGTTGACGAGCACGAGCCACTTCAGCCACGAGAACCCCCAGATCTTGATCGGGTCCAGGGCCGTCCAGGAGTAGTAGACGCAGCCGAGGAAGGTGATCGGGATGATGATCACTCCGAACATGATCGGCACGGTTCGCGGCTCGAACCGGGTCCCGAACGTGAGCCCGAGCGCCGAGGCCGTGATGCACGCCAGCGGTACGAGGGTCAGTACCACCGGCCAGTTGAAGCTGAGGTGCACGTCGTTGGCGGGGACCACGGCCGCGATGGGGAAAACGAGCAGCGCCGCGATCAGCCCCTGGATCGCACCCGACGTCACCTTGCCCAGGGCGACAAGCGACACTGGGAGCGGAGCGAGCACGCGGTCCTCGATCTCCTTCGTGTAGCCGAACTCCTGAACCATCGGGAGGGCGACGGACTGGATGCCCTGGAACAGGATCGTGATGCCGACGACGCCGGCAACGAGGAGCGTGGCAAACGCTGACTCCGCCGCCGGTCCGGTCCCACCGCCGACGCCCTGCCCGATCTTCGGGAAGACATAGGTGAACACGAACACGAGAAGGAACGGCTGGAGCAGCGTGCGGGGCAAGAACTCGTTCAGCTGCTTGCGCAGGACGGTGAGGTCACGCAGTAGCAACGCTCTGAACGCGATCCAACTGGCGGTAACGGTGTTGCGCCGGGCGGTGGTCAGGGCGGCGGCGGCAGCGTCTTCGGCGGTCGTGGACGTGGTCGTCGCCATCAGTCGCGCAGCTCCTTCCCCGTCAGGTTGATGAACACGGTCTCGAGGGTGGGCTCGGTGAGCGAGAGGTCTGTGACCGTGAAGCCGCCCTGCTCGGCGGCGTTGATGACCGCCGGCAGCACGCCGCGCGAGCCGCTCACGCCCAGCTGCACGGTGCTATCGACGCGCTTGGCGTTCGTCGCTCCCGGCACGCGCGCCTCGAGCAGTCGCGCGAGCTCTTCGAGGCCGCCTTCGGCGGACACGGTGACGATCGTGTCGGCGCCGACGCCGCGCTTGAGGGCTGCGGGCGTATCGAGAGCGAGGATGCGGCCGTGGTCCATGATCGCCACGCGATCGCAGAGCTGGTCCGCCTCTTCCATGTAATGCGTGGTGAGAAGGATGGTCTGCCCTTCGCCGTGCAGCTCCTGCAGGATCTCCCACAGCGCGATGCGACTCTGCGGATCGAGGCCGGCGGTGGGCTCGTCGAGGAAGAGGATGGCGGGTCGGTGCATCACGGCTCGCGCCACCATGAGGCGCTGCGCCATGCCGCCCGACAGCGCGAGCACCTCGGCCGAAGCACGGTCGGCGAGCCAGAACTTTTCGAGCAGCCGGTGCGCCTCCGTCTTCGCCTCGCGGGCGCTCATCCCGAAGAAACGTCCGTGGAAGTACAGGTTCTCCGCCACGCTCAACGACCGGTCGAGTGTGTTCGTCTGGGGCACGACGCCGATCGCCTGCTTGGCCAGCGCCGGGTGCCTGATCACGTCGACGCCGCCGACGACGGCGCTGCCGTCGGTCGGGACGACCATCGAAGTGAGCATGCCGACCGTGGTCGTCTTCCCCGCCCCGTTGGGGCCGAGCAGACCGAAGATCTCGCCCCCGCGCAACGAGAGGTCGAGGTGGTCGACGGCCTTCACGCCACCCGGAAACACCTTCGTCAGCCCCACGGTGTGAATGACCTCGGCGTCCTGCACGGCGGCGGGGGCGGCGGTCACGCCCACAAGCTTGTCACTCGTGACGAGGCCCTCAGGAACGCACGACCGGTGCGCCGTAGGCTCCCGAGCCATGGAACAGGGCCGCGTCACCGCCAACGGGATCGACTTCGGCTACCTCGAAGCGGGCCCGGCCGACGGGCCACTGGCGCTGTGCCTCCACGGCTTCCCCGACCACGCCCGCACCTACGAGGCCCTCCTCACCGACCTCGCCGCCGAGGGTTTCCACGCCGTGGCGCCGTGGATGCGCGGGTACCACCCCACCGGCCTCGCGCCCGACGGCAACTACCAGATCGCGTCGCTCGCGCTCGACGCCATCGCGCTCGCCGACGCCCTGGCCGGCGACGCGCCGGCGGTGCTCGTCGGCCACGACTGGGGCGCGATGGCCGCATACACGGCCGTGGCGCACGCGCCGACGCGGTTCCTTCGCCTGGCCGACATGGCCGTGCCGCATGCGGCCTCGCTGGGCCAGCACCTCTTCGACCCGGCGCAGCTGAAGCGATCGTGGTACCAGTTCTTCTTCCAGCTCCCCGTGGCGGACACGGCGGTGGCCATGAACGACTTCGCCGTCGTCGACCAGCTGTGGCGCGACTGGTCGCCGGGCTTCGAGCCCGACCCGGAGTTCATGGCCGACCTGAAGAAGACGCTCGGCGCGCCGGGCGTGACGCCGGCCGCGCTCGACTACTACCGCTTCGTGTACGGGTCGAAGGACGCCGACCCGGCGCTGTCGGAGGTGCAGTCGGCGTACTTCCAGCCCACGCCGGTGCCGACGCTGTACCTCCACGGCACCGACGACGGCGTGATGGGCGCCGAGATCGTCGTAGAGGAGGAGCTGCGGCCGAATTTCCCCGCCGGCCTCGAGCTCGTGATCGTGCCGGGCACAGGCCACTTCCTGCACCTCGAGCAACCGGACGTCGTCAACCACCGCATTACTACTTTCCTGACGGATTGAGGCCGCAGCCGGGCGGCCCGATGTAGCGGTCCCACAGCCCCCGCACCGTCTCCGCCTGCTGCGGGAACGCGGAGACGAGCTCGTCCCGCAGCTCCACCGGCGTGATGATCCCGAACGCATGGCGCGTGACAACGCCGCGGAGCGCGGCGTCGGTCTCGCTGGCGCCGACCGAGGACGCCAGTGCGAAGTAAAGCTCCGGCGCCTGGTCGTAGATCAGCGAGCCGTACTGCGCTGCCGACGCGAACGCCGTCGTCGGCCGGTCCGCGCAGGCGTTCTCGCCCGCGCCGTCCCGTCCCGAACCGCCGAGCACGTCACAGGCGCCCCCGTCGGTCGCGGCGGCGACGCACATGGAGTACTGCGCAAGCGGCTCGTCGACGACGGGGGCCCGGATCGAGTCGTTCCCGACCAGGACGTGCCACCACTGGTGCGCGAGCTCGTGGTCGAGGGCCAACGCCGCGCCCCGGGGACCGTCGGCGAGGCCGTCGACCCACACCGCGCCCGGCCACTCCATGCCGCCGGCGTCGGGGCCCAGCGACACCGCGATCACGTCCACTTCCGACCACGGGTAGGGCCCGAACCGGTCGGCGAGCGTCTGGAGCGCGGCGGCAGCGGCGCGGGCGGTGCCGTCGACGTCGACTGTCGGCGGGCCGACGGCTCGCACGGTCACCTCGCCGGCTCGGGCCTCGGCCCGTTGCACCCCGCGGGCGACGACGAGCGAGAGGTCGCGCAACCCGACGCCCGACTCGGTGACGGTCGTGTTTCCATCGGCCTCGTGCCGGTCGGCGGTGATGCCGCCGCTGGCGACGTCCCACCCGTCGGGCACGCGCACGCGCGCCGTGATGGCGCCGGCGGCGAAGTTGCCGATGTCGCCGAAGCCCGACAGGCCCGGATCGCTGTCGGCGCCCGGCGGCAACCAGACGGGAAACCAGTGGCCGAACTGGATGCTGTCGGCGCGCCGGGACAGGAGCGCGATTGTCGCCTGCGTGAGCGGCCGGCCGTGCGTCGTCCCGGCGCGCGGGACGCGGTATGTGAAGCGCGCGCCGACGACGACCTTCCCCGAGCCCGTGCGCGAGGCCGGAATCGTGAGCAGCGCCTGGTCGAGCCGGGGCTGTGCCTTCTTCCCGTGGACGGTGGCGTCGCGTACGGACAGGCCGGTGTGGAGCGCGGGCAGGCCGGCGAGCATCCGGAACCGGAGCTCGCCGTTCTCAGGCGCCGGCACCTCGGCGCGCATGCGTCCGTCGAGGTCTCCGGTCTGCGGATCGATTCGGGCACTCAGCGCATAGCGGGGCGCGTCGTCGAGCGGGGTGCGTTCGAGATACTCACGTCCGCCGGCCGACAGCGAGGGCGATTCGAGATCGAGCTTCGGTAACGCGGGGAGCGGTGGCGACTTGGCCGGCGGCGCCACGCCGGCCGCGTCGGCGGATCCCAGCGTGACGAACAGGAGTGCGGCCGCGAGAGCAACCCGTGCGGCCCGGCCCATCGGCCGAGTCTGGCAGAACGGTGAGTCAGGCCGAGGTCGCTTCGGGACCGGCGGCGCGGGCCTCGTCGACGTGCGCGAGCGCGTCTCGCAACTGTTGGATCCAGTCGCCCTCGTGCTCGCGCACGAGCTGCACGCACCACGCGAGGGCCTCGCTGCGGCTGCGGGCGACGTTCGCCTCGACGAGCGTGTCGAGCACGGCCCGCTCGCCCATGCGCAGCCGGGTCATCACCGGGATGCTGAGCGTGGTGAAGATCTCCCGCTCGCCGCCGCACTCGACGCCCCACGCCACCTTGCGGCCGAACTTGCCCTCGGCGTCGTCGGCGATGCGCATGCGCTGCTGGCGGGTCTCCTCGCGGAAGGCCTCGATCCGCGCCTGCCGGGCGGCGGCTTGGGCCTCGGTGTCCGCGCCCTTGGCCCCCTCGGGCTCCGGGAGAGTGCCGACGACGAGGATCTCGTCTCGGTCGTAGGTGATCTCCGGCGGCTCCGAGAACCAGCCGTCGGGCAGCCGGCCGACGAACCAACCCTGTGTGGTGCTGGTGACTTGTTTCATGATTACAACATTACACCAAACGAGCCCGTATGCCAGCCGCCACCGCCGCCGCCTGCGCGTCGCTGACGTACCGGGTACGGGGCCAGAAGAAGCCCCGCAGCCCGTCCTTCTGCCGCCGGGGGACGACGTGGACGTGCAGGTGGGGGACGCTCTGGCTCACGACGTTGTTCTCGGCCACGAAGCTCCCCGGCGACTCCATCGCCGCCCGCACCGCGCCCTCGACCCGTTGCACCTGCCGGAAGAAGGGACCGACGCGGTCCGCCGGGAGGTCGGCGAAGGTCTCGATGTGGTCACGGGGCAGGACGAGCGTGTGGCCGGGAAAGAGCGGCCGGTGGTCGAGGAACGCCACGACGTCTTCGTCGTCGAGCACGACGTGGGCCGGGATCTCACCTTCGATGATCTGGCAGAACTTGCAGCCGGCGGTCACTCCGCCGTCGTGAAGGGACGCTGCCGGGGCTTCGCCGCCTCCCGCTTCGGCACCATCACCTTGCGGCGGAAGTAGCACACCTCTTCGCCCCGCTGATTGAACCCGCGCGTCTCGACCCCCACGACGCCGCGGTCGCGTTTGCTGCCGGACTCCTTCTTGTCCAAGACGGTCGTCTCGGCGTAGATGGTGTCGCCGTGGAACGTCGGCATCTTGTGCTTCAGCTCCTCGACCTCCAAGTTGGCGATGGCGACGCCGCTCACGTCGGGCACGCTCATCCCGAGCACGAGCGAATACACCAGATTGCCGACGACGACGTTCCGGCCGAACTGCGTCTGGGTCTCGGCGTACCACGCGTCCGTGTGCAACGGGTGGTGGTTCATCGTGATCATGCAGAAGAGATGATCGTCGTACTCGGTGATCGTCTTGCCCGGCCAGTGCTTGTACACGTCGCCGGTTTCGAAGTCCTCGAAGTATCGCCCGAAGGGCCGCTCGTGCACCGTCATCTCATGGAGCTTACGATCCCGCCCGGTAGAGAGTAAGGAGAGGGAGCCCCCATGCCGCAGGTCGCGTTGCTCGCCAGGTTCACGGCGAAAGATGGAAAGGGCGACGAGGTCGTCGCCGCGTTCGAGCCGATCATCGACCAGGTCCGCGACGAGCCGGGCACCCTCCTGTACGTCATGAACCGGGCCAAGGACGACCCCGACGTGTTCTGGTTCGCGGAGCTGTACGCCGACGAGGACGCGTTCGCTGCTCACGGCGCCAGCGACGCCATGGCTCAGGCGATGCCTGTCCTCGGACCTCTCATCGCCGAGAGCGAGCTCGTCCTCGGCGAGCCCGTCCTCGCCAAGGACTTCCCCGGCCTCGCCTTCTAGGGCGGCACGAGATCGCGATCGCGGTTCGTCCCCACGACCGTCCAACCCGCGGACGTCAAGCCCGCGGGTACAGCACCATCTGCGTGCAGCGCTGCAGGGCGATGGTGCGGCCGGTCGACTCGTTCGTCACCGCGACGTCCCACACGTGAGTCGTCCGCCCGAGGTGGGCGGGGACGGCCTCGCCGCTCACGACGTCACCGGGCCGGGCGCTGCCGACGAAGTTCGTCTTCAGCTCGACGGTGGTGAACGTTGCGCCGTCCGGGATGTTGATGCCCGTACCGGCCGCGCACAGCGCGTCAGCGAGGCCCACCACGACCGGCGCCCACAGGTACCCGGTTCCCGCGATCAGCCGCTCCGTCGTCTCGAGCCGGCCCCGGATGCGATCGCGCTCGACTTCGAGCACCTCGAGCCCGATCATCGACGGGAACTGCCCCCACCCCGGCTCCTCGTTGAACCGCCGGACGGCTTCCGGCCCCGTACGCGCGCCGTACTCCGCCATCCGATCAGATCCGGTGGCGTTCGAGCAGGCCGCGCGCGATCACGAGGCGTTGGATCTCGTTCGTGCCCTCGCCGATGATCATGAGCGGGGCATCGCGGTAGTAGCGCTCGACCGGCAGCTCGGTCGTGTAGCCGACGCCGCCATGGATGCGCATCGACTCCGCTGCGATCTCGAACGCGGCCTCGCTCGCGAACAGCTTCGCCATCCCGGCCTCGACGTCGGTCCGCTCCCCCGCCTCCTTGCGCGCCGCGGCGTCCAACGTCATCAGACGCGCCGCGTGGAGCTGCGTGCCCATGTCGGCGAGCTTCATCTGGATGGCCTGGTGCTGGGCGATCGGTTTGCCGAACGTCTCCCGTTGCTGCGCGTACGTGACTGCAGCCTCGAAGGCGGCGCGCGCCACCCCGACCGCCCGGGCCGCGATGTTGATGCGCCCCACCTCGAGCGCGGACAGGATGAAGTGCTGACCGCGGCCGAGGCCGTCGTCGCGGCCGAGCACACAGTCGGCGTCGACGCGATGGTCCACGTAGGTCATCTCGACGGTCTCGATACCCTTGTAGCCGAGCTTCCCGATGTTGCGACTCACCGTGATGCCGCCGAATCGCGCGGCACCGGGGTCCTTCTCGACCATGAAGCAGGTGATGCCCTCGTCTGTGCGGGCCGCGAGCGCGATGAGACCGGCGCGCTGACCGTTCGTCACCCACATCTTCGTGCCGGTGATCCGGTACTCGTCGCCGTCGCGCGCGGCGCGGCACGTGATGGCGCTCGTGTCGCTCCCGGCGTCCGGCTCCGACAGCGAGAGCGCGCCCCGGATCTCGCCGGCAGCGAGGCGCGGGAGCCAGCGCTTGCGCTGCTCGTCGGTCCCGCTCGCCTTGAGCAGGTTCGCCGTCATGACATGTGTGTTCAGGACGCCCGACAACGACATCCACCCCGCCGACAGCTCCTCGATCACGCCGCAGTAGGTCGGCAGGTCGAGGCCCAGGCCGCCGAACTCCTCGGGGATGGTCACGCCGAACAGCCCGAGCTCGCGCATCCCGTCGACGATCGCAGCCGGATACTCGTCGGCGTGCTCGAGCCCCGACGCGACCGGCACGACTTCCCGCTCCACGAAGCGGCGAACGGTCCCGACGAGCTCGGCCCGCACCTCAGGATCTGTCACCACGCGTCGAGCCTAGGCGTCGTTCCCCAAGGCGGCGGCGAGGTCGGCGCGGGCGCTGACGCCGAGCTTCTCGTAGGCGCGCTGCAGGTGGTTCTCGACCGTGCGCGTCGACACGACGATCTTCTCGGCGATCTCGCGGCTGGTCAGACCGCGCGCCGCCAGCATGGCCACCTCTCGCTCGCGCTTCGTGAGCGCGGCGGGCTGCGCCTCGGTCTCGAGTGCAGGGCTACGCGCGCCTTCGCAGCGCTCGGCCAGCGTGCGCGCCCGCTGCGCAGCCGCCGACGCCCGCCGCCGCAGTCCTTCGCGCCCGTACAGGGTCGACGCCTGGGTGGCGGCCTCCGCGGCGGACAGCCAGCCGCCAATGGCCTCGAACGCCTCCGAAGCGTCGTCGAGCCCGGGTGCGTCGCTCTTGCTGAGCGCAGTCGCGTGTGCGAGTCGCGCCGGCATGAGCTGTCCGTCGACGTGCTCGGCGACGCGCTCGAGGTGCACCACCGCCTCCGCCGGTTCGCCCAACCGGGCGAGATCGTGGAAGGCGCCGGCGGCGAGGGCGTACTGACCGCTGTCGACACCGGCGTCGGCGGCGGCGTGCAACATGCCGAGCGCCCGGGCGTGCTCACCCCGCAGCCACGTGTACCACGCACGCCCGCGTTCGATGTCGACGTCCATCATGCGGATGGGTGTCGGCGGCTCGGCGTCGAGGTCCTCGAGCGCGGCCTCGGCGCCGTCCATGTCACCCTGCAGCGCGAGGGCGTGCGCGAGACCGCCGAAGCCCCAACGGGCGCTCGGGTGCGCGAGCTCGCCCCACAGCACGGCCGCCTCGCGCAGCCACCGGGCCGCGGTCTCGACGCGGCCCTGCAGCAGGCACGTGCGGCCCAACATCACGGTGAACCACCCCTGGCCCTCGAGGACCTGCGACTCGACGGCGCCGTCGTACCCCGCCTCGGCGGTCGCCTCCGCCTCTTCCAGGCGACCCGCCTCGGTGAGCGCCAGGGCGCGCGCCACGAGGTACACGCCAGGCCCCGCCATCTGGATCTGGTTCCCGAGCTCCATGCGCAGCTCGAAGGCGCGGTCGGCGACCCGGATGGCGTCGGAGGTGCGGCCCGCGAGCGCGAACGCAGTTCCCGCGGCCAGCGCGGCCTTCACGACGACGCGTGCCGGGTGGCGCGTCTCGTCGAGCAACGGCTCGGAGAGGGCAAGCGCCTCGCCCGTTTCGGCGGCGAACACGGCGTGGACGGCGCGCTGGGCAGTCAGCTCGGCGCGCAGGTCGGGGTCGCCGACGGCGCGCTCGGCCGCCAGCGTGACCTCTTCGGCCTCCTCGGTCCGGCCCAGGCCCCGGAACAGGTTGCCGACCCGCGCCTCGGAGATCTGCACCCGCTCCTCGTCGTTGCGCGCGTCGGACTCGATCGCGCGCAGCACCTCCTCGGCGGCGTCGTGGTCGCCGATGGTGTCGAGCATGTTGCCCAGCAGGTGACCCGCCTCGATGCCGGCGCCCGCGTCCCATGCTGCAGATGCGAGCCGGCGGGCCAGCGGGAAGTCGAACGCGAAGGCGGCTTGCTGCGCCGCTGTCATCAGGAGGTGAGCGTGCTCGGTGTCGCCGCTCTCGAGACGCCACACCCCCACCCGCAGCGCGTCCTCGGCAGACAGCTCGCCGGCGCCCTCGATCGCGTCTGCGAGCAGGCGGCAGATCCGCCGGTACCGGCCGGACGGCAGCTCGGCGCGCAGCACCTCGCCGTAGAGCGGGTGCGCCATCCGCACCTGCCCGGAGCTGCCGTCGGCCTCGATGTCGACGAGGGCGCGCACCTCGAGATCCTCGATGCACGCGCGATCGGTGAGGGCGGCGATGGTCGGGAACGAGACGGGCTCGCCCACGCTGACGACCTCCAGCGCGTGGCGCTCGGCTTCGTCGAGCGTGCCCAGGCGCATGCGGACGAGCTCGGTCAGTCTCGCCGACGCCGAGAGCGACCCCTGCAGCCGCCACATGCCGCGGACGTCGGTGAGCGACCCGGACGCGACGGCCGAGAGGATCAGCTCGCGGAGGAACAGAACATTGCCGCCACTCGTGGTGCGCAGCGCGTGCACCGTGGTGCCGTCGACGGGGCCGCCGAGCACGTCGGCCGCGAGCATGGCCACGTCGGCGACCGTCAACGGCGACACCTCGATGCGGTCGAGCAGCTCGTCCTTCCAGAGCATGACGACGGACTCGGGCGCCGGCTCGCCGGTGCGCAGCGTCACGACGGGGAACACGCCGCCGTGCAGAACGAGGTGCAGGAGCAGCGCCGCCGACGCGTCGTCGAGGTCCTGGGCGTCGTCGATGACGAGCATCAGCCGCCGGCCCTCGGCGTCGTCGAGGATCGACTCGGCGAAGGAGCGCAGCAGATCACCCCGGCTCTCGGGCTCCCTGCTCGTCGCGGTGGGGAGCAGGGCCGCGAACGCGCCGTACGGAATGGTCGCCGAGCTGCGGTTGGCCCGAACGTGGGCCGTGCGGCACCCACGCCGGGAAGCCAGGCCCAGACACTCGACGGCCAGGCGGGTCTTGCCGACGCCGGCCGGCCCCGCGAACAGGACACCGCCGGCCGGGCCGTCCATGGCCGCCGCCACCTGCGTGAGCTCACTGACCCTGCCGACCAGCGGCCATGTCGCCGTGTTCACGGATGTGCCTCGGTGCATCCCCGCCCGGAGATCACGGGCGGCATTCTCCCACGGCCGCGCCACGACGCGACGGCCGATCCCCGAGGGAATCAGGTCGTTCACCGGTAGGTTGGATCGCAACGATGATGTACGGAGCGCTACGCGGCTTTCGCCGCGATCCGGACGAGGTCGCGGGCAAGCACGTCGAGTGGAAGCTCATGCGGCGCGTCCTCCGCCTGGCCCACCCCTACCGGTGGCTCCTCGTGGGGTTCCTCGCCACCGCGGTCGCGGCCTCGATCACGACCGTCCTCCCGCCCCTGCTCTTCCGGGCCCTGCTCGACACGGCGGTGCCCGAGAAGAACCGGACCCTCGTTGCCTGGCTCGCCGTCGGTGCCGTCGGCCTCGCCGTCGCGAACGCCCTGCTGAGCCTCTGGCAACGCTGGTACTCGGCCCGGATCGGCGAGGGCCTCATCTTCACCATGCGGGTGAAGCTCTTCGACCACATCCAGCGGATGCCCGTCTCCTTCTTCACCCGCACCCAGACCGGCGCCCTCATGTCGCGCATGAACAACGACGTGATCGGCGCCCAGCAGGCCATCACAAACACGCTGGGGACGGTGGTCGGCAACGTCATCTCGATCGGCGTGACGCTGGCGGTGATGCTCGGGCTCGAGTGGCGGCTCACGGTCCTGACGCTGCTCGTGCTCCCGGCGTTCATCATCCCGGCCCGGCGCATCGGGCGCCGCCTCCAGCGCATCACCCGTGAGGGCATGCAGTTGAACGCGTCGATGAACAACACCATCGCCGAGCGGTTCAACGTGGCCGGGGCGCTCGTCGTCAAGCTGTTCGGGAAACACCACCGGGAGCTCGACCAGTTCGAGAGCCGTGCCGAGCGTGTCCGCGGCATCGGCGTGTCCACTGCCATGTACTCACGGGTGCTGTTCGTCGCGTTGGGTTTCGTCGCCGCCGTCGGCACCGCGGTCGTCTACTTCGTCGGCGGCAACCTCGTGATCTCTGGCAGCTTGTCGATCGGGACCGTGGCCGCCTTCGTCATCTACGTGAGCCAGATCTACCAGCCGCTCACACAGCTCACCAACGCTCGCGTCGACGTGCTGACGGCGCTGGTCTCGTTCGAGCGGGTCTTCGAGGTGCTCGACTTCGAGCCGCTCGTGACCAACCGGCCGGGCGCCGTCGACCTGGTCGCGCCGAAGGGGCGCGTCGAGCTCGAGCACGTGTGGTTCCGCCACCCGCCCGCCGCAGTGACGTCCCTCGCGTCCCTCGAAGAGGGCGTGGTCGTAGCGGACGACGACGCTGGGTGGATCCTGCGTGACGTGTCGCTCGCGGTCGAGCCGGGCGAGCTGATCGCGTTGGTCGGGCCATCGGGAGCCGGCAAGACGACCACGGCCATGCTCGTCCCGCGAATCGCCGACGTGAGCGAAGGCCGGGTGCTGGTCGACGGGCACGACGTGCGCGACCTCACCCTCGACTCGCTGCGCGACGCGGTTGGATTCGTCATGCAGGACCCGCACCTGTTCCACGACACGATCAGCAACAACCTGCGCTACGCACGCCCCGACGCCACCGACGACGAGCTCGTCGCCGCGTGCAAGGCGGCCCGAATCAACGACCTGATCATGAGCCTCCCCGAGGGGTACGGAACGATCGTCGGCGAACGCGGGTACCGGATGTCCGGCGGCGAGAAGCAGCGTCTCGCCATCGCCCGGATGCTCCTGAAGGACCCGGCGATCGTGATCCTCGACGAGGCGACATCACACCTCGACTCCGAGTCGGAGCTTGCGATCCAGCGTGCGCTCGCCGAAGCCCTGCACGGCCGCACCGCGCTCGTGATCGCGCACCGGCTGTCGACCATCGTGAACGCCGACCGCATCCTCGTCATGGACGACGGCCGCATCGTGGAGCAGGGCCGGCACGGAGACCTGCTGCGCCACCGCGGCCTCTACGCCGACCTCTACCGCACGCAACTCGATCAGGCGGCGGAGCCCGCGTAACGCGGCGCGCGCCGAGGCCCGTCCACAGCGTCGTCCCGGCCTGCGTCGGGTGGGTAGGGAGGCCGGCGCGGCCGTCGCTAGTCTCCCCCGCATGAGCGCTGGTCTGGAAGCAGCCGCGGCCGCCGTCGACGCGGCAGCCGACCTCACGGCGTCGGCTTCCGAGCATCTGGCGGCGGGCTCCTCCGAGGACGGGCGCATCTCGGTCGCCAAGCTCGACCGGCACCAGGTCCTGGCCTACGACCTCGCCCACGCCGCCAGCGCGCTCGAAGGCTGCCGCGTGATGCTCGACTACGGCGGACGCGGCGAGCTCGAGGCGATGCTGGCGGGCGCGTTCGTGGCCGACGCGGTGGCCGACGTCGCGGCCCGGATCGTGGCGCGCGAGGAGGTGTGGGGCGTTTCCGCTGACGTGCTCGCGCCCGCGCTCGACTTCGTTGCCGACCGGCGTTCGCCCGAGTTCCTCGAATCGATCGCAACCCGTCTCCCCAAGGACGGCACGGGGCCGACGCACTTGTCCGACGACTTCGAGCTCGTGCGCGAGACCTTCCACCGTTTCGCCGAGGAGAAGGTGCGGCCTGTCGCCGAGCACGTCCACCGCACGAACGCCGACATCCCCGAGGACGTGATCGCCGGGTTGGCCGAGATCGGCGGGTTCGGCCTGTCCGTCCCCGAGGAGTTCGGCGGCTTCGCCGCCGGGGGCGAGCACGACTACCTCGGCATGGTCGTCGCCACCGAAGAGCTGTCGTGGGGCTCGCTGGGCGTCGGCGGCTCGCTCATCACCCGGCCCGAGATCCTCACCCGGGCCATCGTGCAGGGCGGCACCGAGGAGCAAAAGCAGCGGTGGTTACCGGGCATCGCCAGTGGCGAGCTCATGGTCGGCGTGATGGTCACAGAGCCCGACTACGGCTCCGACGTCGCCCACATCAAGGTGACGGCCACCTCGGGTGACGACGGGTACCGGATCAACGGCGTGAAGACGTGGGCGACGTTCGCGGGCCGGGCCAACGTCCTGATGCTGCTGGCCCGCACCGACCCCGATCGCACGTCCGGCCACCGCGGGTTGTCGTTGTTCGTCGTCGAGAAGGAGCCGGCCTCCGGGCACGCCTTCGCGTTCGAGCAGCCGGGCGGGGGCAAGGTGGAGGGACGGGCCATCGACACGCTCGGCTACCGCGGCATGCATTCCTACGAGGTCGCCTTCGACGACTGGCTCGTGGCCGCCGAGAACCTCGTCGGCGGCGAGGCCGGGCTCGGGCGCGGCTTCTACCTGCAGATGGAAGGGTTCGAGAACGGTCGCCTGCAAACGGCGGCCCGGGCCGTTGGGCTCATGCAAGCCGCGTTCGAAGCGGGGCTTGCGTACGCGCAGGAGCGCCGCGTGTTCGGCCAGTCGGTGTTCGACTACCAGCTGACCCAGGCCAAGCTCGCCCGCATGGCGGTGCTGATCCAAGCCGGGCGTCAGTTCGCGTACGACGTGGCGCGCCGGATGGCCAAGGGCGAAGGCGCGCTGCAGGCGTCGATGGTGAAGGCGTATGTGTGCCGCGCCGCCGAATGGGTGACGCGCGAGGCGATGCAGCTGCATGGCGGCATGGGGTACGCGGAGGAGTTCCCGGTATCCAGGTACTTCGTCGACGCCCGGGTGCTCTCGATCTTCGAGGGTGCCGACGAGACCCTCTGCCTGCGGGTCATCGCCCGTCGCCTCGCCGAGCAGGCGCTCGAGCGTGTCGGCGTCTGAGCGAGAGGACGGTCGGAGTATGGACTACCAGCTCGAAGTCGTGGTGCTGCCGGTCGCCGACGTCGACCGTGCCAAGGCCTTCTACGAGCAGGCCGGCTTCCGCGCCGACGTCGACACACAGCCCAACGAGAACTTCCGCATCGTGCAGCTGACTCCGCCGGGGTCGGCGTGCTCGATCATCATCGGCAAGGGTCTGACCACCGCCACACCCGGGTCGGCGCAGGCGACGACCCTCGTCGTCGACGACATCGAGGCGGCCCGTGCCGAGTTGCACGAGCGCGGGGTCGACGTCAGCGACTTCTTCTACTTCGGGCCCGAGGGACAGGAGTCCGGGCTCCACCCCGAGCGCGAGGACTACGGGTCGTTCGTGGCGTTCAGCGACCCCGACGACAACAGCTGGTTGGTGCAGGAACGCCGCAGCGCCTGACCCCGGACCTCTCGGCGACGGCGGCTTTGCCGACCGCGCCGCAGGAGCCGGAGCTTGCGACGGCGACCGGCTAGCGGGCGAACATCGAGAAGAAGTCGCGTTCACCCGGCTGCAGGTACCGGTCCTCGCCGCGTTGCATGTCGGGAAGGAGCTTGTGGCCCTGCACGGCATTGGGATCGTATGGGTAGACCTGGTCGTACGTGTAGTACGTCACCCACTGCGAGTTGATGTCGAGCTCCATCGCGCGCACCGCGCCGGCTCGTACGAGCACGTCGCCGAGAGTCTTGGCGTTCAGGCCGTTGCCACCGACGAAGACGAGCCCGCCCTGCGCATCGACGCCGACCGCCGACCGCCACACGAACACCTTGTTGCCGAGGGTCGCGCCCCACTTGTCGTTGCCGTCGGAGTCGAGCCCGGGAACCTCCTGGCCGCCGTCGACCATGAGGTCGAGGTTCTGGCGGACGGTCTTGATATTGGGGTCCATGGCGAAGTCACGTCCCCACATGCCGATGTTGACCGTCCCGTCCTGCATGATCACGAGCGATGCGGCGCCGTCGCGCAAGGGCTTCACCATCTCACCGTCGGTGTAGTAGCCGCCGCGGGCGCCGCTCATCTTGAAGCCCGAGTTGAAGGCGGCGACGAGGCCGGCTCGCTGGTCCTGAGGGACCTGCGATCCCCAGGGGTTGGGGCCGCCGCCCGGCTCCTGCAACCCGGGCACGAAGACGCCGCGGAGCAGCTTCGTGTCCATCCATGCGATGCCGGTCACGAGGCTCGTGTGCACGGGATCGGGACGCATGAACGTCGTGTACACACTCGGCAGCCCCTTCACCGTGCGCCCGGTCGGGTTCCACACGCCTTCGCCCGGCAGCGGCGTCGTGAACGGCGGGAGGTTTCCGGGCGAGGCCAGGTGCGGCGGGGCCGGCGGCGCGGTCGGCTTCGGCGTGTCCACGGGCTTCGCGTGCTTGCTGACTGCGTCGGCGCCGGGCTTCGCCGACTTCGGGAGGCCGTGCTCGGGTCGCCCGCCCACCGGCGGCGGATGGTTCGTGTACCACCAGTGCTCGATCCTGTTCACGATCCCGCCGCCTCCGTGGTCCCTGACCCATTCGACACTGCGGGCCGATAGCGGGTCGGTACCCGGCGCAGTGAGCGCGTGGACGTACGACCAGCCGGCCTGGAACATCACCAGGAACGCTGCGAGCGCCAGCGCGCGCAGGATGAACCGGTGGCGAGGCGACCGGCACGCCCGCCGTTCCTTGCGCGTGGCGCGGCGAAGCTGCTTCGCCGACCTCGGATCGGGCTGCCAGAACCGCTCGAAATCCGGGTCGTGGTCGGTCGTGGTGACGTCGACTGCGGCCGTGGTGGTGCCCCCGCGTGGGCTCAGTGACCCTGCTGTACCGAGCTCACGGCGACTCTAGGTGTCGCCGTTCTCCGGTTCGTGGATGGTGGGAGGACCGCCGATCTCGTGGACCTCGCGCCGCGCCTCGTCGAGCGCGTCGATGCGGTCCCGCAATCGGTCGAGCCCCTCGTCGGCGTCCGCGACGCGTGGTTGCACCATGTCGACGGCGAGGGCACGCACCCGGGCAGCCATCTGCTCAGTTTCGATGATGCGGTATTTGATTTCGATGAGAGCCTTGTGGCGCTCCCCTTGCGGCAGCTTGGACGCCGCGACGAGCGCCCGGTCGATGGCGACGGCCTGGTGGTACAGCTCGTCGGTCAGCGACTCGAGCTGCTCCACCGGGACACCCATCCCGGGGCGGGCGACGGCCCGACGCGTCTCGTCGACGCAGCGATGCACCCGGCGGTGCAGGATCGCCGCTTCGCTCTGCGACAGCTGCCAGCCGCGCGGGACGTCCGGATGGCGGCGGCGCATCCACAGCAGCAGCGCGACCGGCAGCAGCGGGAGACCCACGAGGACGAGCGGGTCCATGCGTCCATGGTGCCCCGGTGTCGCCCCCGGTGCGAGTCGATCTCGGTGCTAGTGCGAATCGGCGCTGCGGGTCATGCCGGCACGCTCGCCTCGGCGAAGGAACTTCTCGGCCATCTTGCGGCTGGCCTCGTCGATCATCTCGTCGCCGAACATGACCGCGCCCTTGCGTTCGCCCGGGTCGCCCTCGGTCGTGGCCTTCTCGTAGGCCGCCAACAGATCGATGGCGTGGTCGAACTGCTCCTGGGTGGGCGTGAACACCTCGTTGATGACCTTCACTTGGTCCGGGTGCAGCGCCCACTTCCCGTCGTATCCGAGGATGCGCGTCCGCATCGCGTAGTCGCGCAGCGCGTCGAGCTCGCGGATCTTCAGGTACGGCCCGTCGATCACCTGGAGGCCATTGGCGCGGCCGGCCATCAGGATCTTCGAGAACACGTAGTGGAAGTGGTCACCGGGGTACTCCGGGATCTGCACGCCGCCGGTGAGGACGGGCATCTCGGTCGACGCCGCGAAGTCGGCCGGGCCGAACACGATCGTCTCGAGCCGGGGCGACGCGGCGCAGATCTCCTCAACGTTGATGAGCCCGCGCGCGGTCTCGATCTGGGGCTCGATGCCGACCTGGCTCTTGCGGCCGGTGGTCTCCTCGATCTGGGTGAGGAGCATGTCGAGGGCCTGCACGTCGGCGGGCGACTGCACCTTCGGCAGCATGATCTCGTCCAGCCGCTCGGACGCGTTCTCGACGACGTGGATGACGTCGCGGTACGTCCACTTCGTGTCCCACGCGTTGACGCGGACACAGAGGACGGTGTCGCCCCAGTCGAGGTCGTTGATCGCCTTCACGACCTTGTCGCGGGCGGGCTCCTTCTCGAGGGGCGCGACGGCGTCCTCCAGGTCGAGGAACACCATGTCGGCGCCGAGGTCGGGCGCCTTGCCCATCATCTTCTCGCTGGAGCCGGGGACGGACAGGCAGGAACGGCGGGGCAGGTTGCGGGAGCGCTCGGACATAGACCTTTCCTCCTGTCGCCGTCGCAAGCTCCGGCTTTGCGGCGGCGGTCGGCGAAGCCGCCGCCGCCGCGGAGCGTAGCTATACGCTCGGCGCGTGGCGCAATCCGCTCCTGTTCGCACACTTCACCCGCTCGCAGACGGTGTGTACGTCTGGCTCCAGCCCGGTGGCGAGTCGGGCGTCAGCAACGCGGGCGTGGTCGTCGACGATGACGGCGTGACGATCGTCGACACCATGATGGTGCGCTCACAGTGGGAACCCTTTGCCGACGCCGTGAAGGCGCTGGACGTGCCGATGCGGCGGATTGTGTTGACGCACGGTCACATCGATCACGTCGGCGGTACGAAGGCGTTCCCGCACGCGGGCGTGTACGCGTCGCCGCAGACGAGCGCGGTGCTCGACCAGCACATGCCGATCGACGCGTACAAGGCGTTCATGAGCGCGTTCGACGAGGAGTTCGACGACCTCGCCGAGCTCGGAACCCGTCCGGCCACACATCTCATCGACGGGGCGGCGTCGCTGACTCCCCGCGTCGAGGTGCTCCCCGCGAGCGGCCACACCGAGGGCGACGTCATCGTGCTCGTCGCCGACGCCGACGTGTGCTTCGCCGGTGACCTGTGCTTCTTCGGCGTGACCCCGCTCGCGTTCCAGGGGGACCCGGCGAAGTGGGCGGCCATGCTCGACGCCGTCGTCGACCTCGCCGACACGATCGTCCCCGGCCACGGCCCGGTTGGCGGCGAGAGCGAGGTGCGCGAGCTCCAGGCCTACCTGGAGGCGTGCGTCGACGCACAGGGCGATCCGAGCGCGATACCGCCCGGACCGTGGGACGACTGGCTGGAGCGCGACCGCGACGCCATCAACGTCGAGCGCGCCGCCCTTCTCGCCGACGGACGCGACGAGATGCCCCCGAGCATGCTGAAGGCGATCGGCTTCGGATGATGCGTCCCACGGGTGACAATTCGTCGCCCGGGGGACGCATCAAGCGAGCTGGGCTCGGAAGAAGTCGATCGTGCGACGCCAGGCCGTCTCGGAGTGCTCCTCGTGGAACACGTCGGGGCGGTGGTGGTTCGAGAACGCGTGGTCTGTTCCCGGGTAGAAGTAGAAGTCGGGCTGCTTGCCCAGGTCCTTCAGGTGCTGCTCGAAACCGCGCACGGTTTCCGGGTCGGCGAAGTCGTCGTTCTCGGCGTAGTGGCCCTGGACCGCGGGCGGCAGCTTCGAGTAATCGGGCTGGACGTCTGGCCAAGGGACGATGCCGTAGTAGGGCACTACCGCCTTCACCGCGTCCGGGCGGAGTGTGGCCAACCAGAGCGCGAGACCGCCGCCGGCGCAGAAGCCCGTGACGCCGATACCGCTCCCGGTGACCGCGTCCTGCTGCTCCAGGAAATCGACGGCGCCGACGAGGTCCTTGGCGGCGTGCTCGATGTTGAGCGCCATCATCATCTGGGCGGCTTCGTCGGGCTCGCCGATCGGCACCTCTCTCCCGTAGACGTCGGGCGCGAGCGCGACGAACCCCTCCTCGGCGAACCGGTCGCACACCTCCTTGATCTGTTGGTTGAGGCCCCACCACTCCTCGATCACGACCACACCGGGGCCCTGCCCGCGCTCCGGCACTGCCAGGTACCCCTGCGCCTCACCACCATTGCTCGGGAACGTGACCATCTCGCCCATCAGTAGGCACCCCCCAACTTGCTGTGGTCCCAACTCAGGATCTTCTCCGGCTTCACGACGATGACGACCCGCTTCGCACTCATCGCCCGGACGCCTTCGAGCACGCTGTCGTTGAGCGGGCCCCAGTAGCGCTCGTAGACGGCTTCGCCGTAGTCGAGAACGGCGGCGGGGTCGTCGACGAGGTCCGCCCGGCCGATGATCGAGACGCCTTTGAGCCGCTCGTACGTGTCGCCAGAGGCGACGAGCACCGACAGGCGTGGGTCGCGTCGGAGGTTGACGACCTTCTGCGACTTCCCGTACGTCCAGAACGCGATCTCGCCGTCCCGGACCACGTACCACATGGTCACCAGGTGCGGCGTTCCGTCGGCGTTGATGGAGGCGACCTGGAGATCGCGGCCCGCCTCGAGGAAGGCGCGCATCTCGTCGTCGCTCATCTTGATCGCATCACGTCGGCCGGGCACGGGAGGGACACTATTCCCTGGGCTACGTTCTCGATTCGTGGCCAAGAACCCCGACGCGTCGCTGAAGCTCACGAGCCTGAAGGGCGTCACCCGGACGCTCGATGACTGGTCGACGATGTTCCACCTGACGCTCGTGATCCTGCCGCCGCGACCGCAGGCGTCGGTGTGGGTGCCGATCGCACGACGCATCTTCCGGACGTTCCGCGACGCCGACTGCCGGACCGCCTATTGCGTCGCGGGGCCGCCCGAGGTCGCGCGCCGAGTGCTGGCCGACGCTGCCGACGAGGCTCTCGTGTTCGTAGACCCTGACGCCGCGCTCGTCCATAGCCTCGGCCTCGAGCGGCTGCCGGCGTTCGTGCATCTGCGCCAGGACACGACACTCGTCGCCGCCGCCGAGGGATGGGATCCGCGCGAGTGGCAACGGGTCGCGCGGGAGATCGGCAAGGCGATGGCGTGGACGGTTCCGGAGGTCACCGGCCCCGGCGACCCGTCGCCGACGCCTGGTTGGACCGCCTAACCACGTCCGCGCGATCCGGCCGACGCCTCAGATCCGCTCCGGTGACCAGCACGTTCGCGCGGGGTGGCGTGGAGTTTCGGCATCGGTCTAGGGTGCGCCGACCCCGCACGCACTGAGCAATCAGAAGGCGTAAGGGGTTTGTTGTTTCCGGGTCCGGTCCCGGGAGCAATGCGGTTCCGGCTGACGGCGGAGACAGCCAAGGAGATCCCACCTGATGAAGACCCGGCATATCCGGATCATCTCGGTGTTCGTCCTCGGACTCGGGCTCACCCTCCTCTTCCCCGGCTACGCGACGGGGCAACCCACCCAGGACATCGAGGCGAAGGCCGCCCAGATCGAGCGCGACCTCAACGCCGCCAACGACCAGGTCGCCGCGCTCGTCCCGCAGCTCCAGGCGGCGGAGGCGAGGCTGGCGGACACGGACACGCACATCAAGACGGTCCAGGACGAGATCGCCCGCATCAAGTCCATGATCAACGGACGGGCGGCCGCCTTCTACAAGGCCGCGGGCACGGTGGGGCCGTTCGACGCCTTGAACGCGCACCAGGCGAGCGATCTCTCGGCCCGCTCGAAGTACGGCGACGTGGCCGCAGGCAACGACGACAACCTCGTCCAGCAGCTCGCGGCTCAGCGGACCGAGCTCGACAAGGCCCGCGCCGCGGCGGCGGCGCAGCGCGACTCCGTGGCCGCGGCGAAGGCGGACGCAGAATCGGCGGCCGCAGATCAGCAGAAGCTGCTCGACCAAGTGAAGGGCGAGGTCGAAGCCGAGATGCGGCGGCAGACCGCGGCCCGCGCGACGGCCGCTGCGCCGGCGAGGAGCATGGTTCCGGTCATCGGAAGCGGGGGCGCGGGCGCGGCGGCAGCGTTCGCGCAGGCCCAGGTGGGCAAGCCGTACTGCAACACGGCCGAGCGCTTCGGACCGACCTGCTACGACTGCTCGGGGCTGACCACGGCTTCGTGGCGAGCGGGCGGGCTCGACATCCCGACCACGTCAGGTGCGCAGGGCGCCGCGTTCCCACACGTCGACCTCGGCCAGCTCCAGCCGGGTGACCTCATCACGACGAGCAGCTGGAGCGCGCACGTGGGGATCTGGGTCGGGGGCGGGTACGTGCACGCCACCAGCTACCGCAACAACCCCGACGCGGTGAAGTTCGTCGCCGGGACGGGCAGCGTGGTCGACGCCGTCCGCCCGCACTAGCTCAAGGCGGCCGGCCGGGACGCCCTATGGGCCCGCGCTGGTGGGCGGCGACGACACCGGCGGGGACGTCGGTGGTTCGGGCGGCGGCGGGGGCGGCGGAGCGTCGGCGGGCGCGGGTGCCTCCGCCGGGGTGGGTCCCGGAACAGCTCTCCGGGATGTCGTCACCGGAGCCCGTGGCGCCGTCGATGCGGGCAGGGGAACCGAAGCCGGCGGAGCCGAAGCCGGCGGAGCCGAAGTCGTGGGAGTTGGCACCGTCGTCGTGGTGCTCGCCACGGTTCGTTCGGGAACGCTCTTCTTGCCCGAGTCCGAGCCGCCCGAGCGCCCGGCCACCAGGGCACCGACGGTGGCCCCGATGAGGACGAGGAGCACGGTCAACGCGGCGAGGACAACCGCGCGCCGTCGCCCGCGCTCTGCATCCGTGTCTGCTTCGGCCTCGTCCCCGACGCCCGTCGGCTCGGCGACGATCGTCGCGTCGCCTTCGACGAGTTCGTCGTCCTTTACGTCTTCGTCCGCTTCACCGGAATGGCCGAGGAGGAACTCCGGATCGGCTCCGTCGAAGTGCGGCGCCGTCGCCTCCGGAGTCCCCGCGTCCGGCACACTGCCGTTCGCCGGCGCCGTACCGAAGAGCGCGGCGTCGAGGTCGTCGACGGCGATGTCGTGGTGTTCGGCCTCGGTGTCGCGCGTAAACGGAAAATCCAGCGACCCGCGCTGATCGGGCTGCTGCGACACGGCCACGTCGTCGCTGAAGAGGGCTTCGTCGATTTTTCGTTCTCGGGCCAAGTCCTCGGGGGTCGGCAAGTTGATCGACCTTTCGTTCCCACGTCCATGGAGGAGCCTAGGTCGGCGACGAGGGACAGAGGTCGTACCATCGATTCGGTGACAACGACCGAGCCCGTCCGCTTGACGCGCTTCTCGCACGGCGCTGGATGCGCCTGCAAGCTGTCGCCCGACGATCTCCGGACCGTGCTCGGGCTGGTGCACGGCACCGACGCCCCCGCCGACCCTGACCTTCTCGTCGGCCTGGACACCGCCGACGACGCCGCCGTCTACCGGCTGCGCGACGACCTCGCCGTCGTCGTCACGACGGACTTCTTCACACCGATCGTCGACGACCCCTACGACTGGGGGCGGATCGCGGCAACGAACGCCCTCTCCGACGTGTACGCGATGGGGGGCGCGCCGCTGCTGGCACTGAACCTCGTCGCGTGGCCACGCGAGGGCCTCCCGTTCGAGCTGCTCGCCCGCGTCCTCGACGGCGGCGGCGATGTCGTGCGCGATGTCGGCGCCCTCGTGGCCGGTGGGCACTCCATCGACGATGCCGAGCCGAAGTACGGGCTGGCCGTGGTCGGAACGGTCGATCCCCGTCGCGTCTTCACCAACGCCGGGGCGCGGGCGGATGACGCGCTGGTGCTGACCAAGCCGATCGGCCTGGGTGTCATCTCGACGGCGGTCAAGCGCGACGTGGCGACCCCCGACTTGGTCGCGGCGGCGGTGCGGGTCATGACGACCCTCAACGCCGGCGCCCGCGA
>DATFXL010000109.1:0-34603 GCA_035316025.1 Acidimicrobiia bacterium | reverse complement strand
TGGGCTCGACTACCTGATTGGACCCATTCCCGGCGCACCGAAGCCCGGCCCCGACAGGGCTCAGCGCCAACGATCCCCCGAGCCACGATCGCAACCGGGGCCGCTGGCGAATGCCCTGGCGGCTTGGCGAGCGTTTGACGCTCGCCGACGAGTACAGGGGCAAGAGCCCGCATAGCAGGCGTCTGAGGAAAGCGACGAACGGAACTCTGCGCGGCGCGCCTCCTATGCCGAACGCGTGTCAGGGCCTGGGCGGTGCAGAGAGGGCAGGACGATGAGAAAACTATTTATGATCGGCGCGTTGGGCGCGGGGTTGGCTTTGGCAGCGTGCGCACCGATCAAGCCATCGGCCCCACCTGCGTCTGAGCCTGTGCGGGTGCATCAGTGGTACACGTACGTTTACAACGAGACTGGTGGAACACAGTCGTTTGAGACGGAGTGCGTCGATAAGGCCGGGAATGTCGTCGACTGGTACGGGACGCTCCCCGCGGGCGAGTGGGAGTACTACAACTGGACGTACGGGGTCAAACAGAACCCCGACACCGGCGCGGTGATTGCGACCGGCCCGGTGATGCCTCGCCCGGAGACGTGCGTGACGACGTTCGAGGGCGGCGGCCCGTTCGTCTACGAGAACTTCACGCCCCAAGATGCGACGATGCCCTGGGAGCAAGCAGGTCCGTCGAGTACTCCGGTTCCGTGCGAGTTCCCGAGCGTGACCGGCGGCAGCCCCGGCCCCTTCGGCTCTGAAAATGTGTACTGGCAGTGCGCGACGAAGGTCACCTAGCGCCCCATGAGCGAACCGTCGGCACGGCGATCATCGGGTCAGCCGTCGCCTTCGAGTGCGGCGAGTAACCGGACTGCGTCCCAACCGCGACGACCGCTCGGCCACTCGGACCCGCGTCTTACCCTCGGGTTGTACGCGCAGGCGTCGCGCGAAGCCGACCGTGAAGCCGCGGACCGGGTAGGAGAGCGGTTTCTGCCTGACGCGCGGGATAGACGGGGGGCACCGGTTGGGACGGCTGACCGCTGACATGCGCGGTTCTGTGACCTGGGGAAACGGTGGTCGGGATGGCGGGATTTGAACCCGCGGCCTCAGCGTCCCGAACGCTGCGCGCTAACCAAACTGCGCCACATCCCGAAGGCGCTCATTCTACGTCGGCGCGTTCCGAGGCCATCGGTCGGAAAGATCGCTGACCGGCGTCGTCGCCGACGAGACGGCGTACGGTGCGGCGCAGCGTGCCCGGCTCGACGGGCTTCACGAGCTCCGCCTCGGCCGCGGCGCGCCGGGCGAGGAACCGGTCGGCCTCTCGGTCGAGCAGCAACAGAATAGGAACGTGTGGAAGGCGACCCGCGGCCTCCTCGAGGTGAAGGTCGATCGCGACTGCGATCCCGCCCATGTTCCCGATCTGGAGGTCCAAGACGACGAGATCGGGCTTGTGCTCGGAGACGGCGTCTAGGACGTCCTGGCCGCGCGTGACCTCGACGACCTCTTGGCCCCGGCCCACGAGCGCGGCACGCACCTGCTCCCGTACCCAGCGCGCGTCGGCGGCAACGAGGATCTTCATGATCCCCGCAAGCTATCCGTCCGTCCCCTAAGATGTCTGCTTCGGCAGGGAGGCCGTTCGATACAAGCACGTCTTGTCGCGCGGCCGCTGGAGTGGACGATGGGCAGTGGTCGGCGAACGACGCCAAGGCGAAGCGGGTTCGTGCTCGCCGCCTTCTTGGCGTCGGCAGCGATCGCCGCCGCGTGCGCGCCGACCAAAGATCCGCCGTCACCCCCGCCGCCACCGTTGGCGTTCCCGTGCAGCTCGTCGTCCGGTTCACCCGTGTCAGGAAACGAGCCGCTGCAGACGGGGTGGTATCCGAATCAGCCCGGCCTGAACCCGTCCGCCGGTGGCGGGTGCGGGTTCGACGAGCAGTGGTCCTTGCCGGTCGACGGGCAGGTGTATGCCCGACCGCGTGTCGATCCGAAGGTGGGCGTGAACGGAACGCTCCTCGTCGCCACCGAGACGAACCACGTGTACGGGTTCGACGCCGCCACCGGCCAGCAGCTCTGGCACCGAACCGACCTGGGCGTGCCGTGGAACCCAGCTGATGTTGGTTGCGGCGACCTGACGCCTTGGGTCGGCATCACCTCGACGCCTGCGATCGACGCGACGACCCACACTGCCTACCTGTTCTCCAAGACGTACGCGTCGGGCACCTCGGGGCCGGCGCTGTACGAGGCGCACGCCATCGACATCGCGACCGGAGCGGAGCGGCCGAACTTTCCCGTCGTGATCCAGGGCGCGGCCGACAACGACCCTACCGCGACGTTCGACGCCACGATGCACCTGCAACGCCCCGGCCTACTGCTGATGGACGGCGTCGTGTACGCGGCCTTCGGCGGCCATTGCGACCTCCCGCCGTACCGGGGCTGGGTCGTGGGTGTCAACGCGACGAGCGGCGCGATCACGACGCAGTGGACCGACGTCGCGGTCCCGACGCCGGGCGTTCCGACGCTCGGGAGACCGGGCGGCGGGATCTGGCAGGCCGGGGGCGCTCTGCTCTCCGACAAGCCGGGCGAGATCCTGCTCGCCAGCGGCAACGGCGAGGTTCCTCAGGCGCCGCTCCCGGGTGCGACGGCTCCGCCGCATCTCGGAGAGTCCGCCATCCGGCTCCAGGTCCTCCCCAATGGGAAGCTGGCGCCGAAGGACTTCTGGACACCGTGCAATGCGCAGCAGCTGAGCGACGGAGACGAAGACATCGGCTCGGGCGCGCCGCTGGTGTTGCGGGACGAGTTCGGTACATCCGCCGTTCCCCATCCTCTCGTGGTTGTGGGCAAGCAGGGTCCCCTGTACATCCTGAATCGCGACCACCTTGGAGGCTTCCAGCAGGGACCCGCCGGTGCGTGCCCAGACCAGTCGGGGAATGCCGGTGACGACATCGCGAGCTCGTTCGGGTTGCCGAACACCCCCGGCGCGTGGGCGACGCCGGCGATGTGGCCTGGAGACGGCGGCAACATCTACGTCCCGAACCCGGTGTTCTTCGGTGCGAACCCCGGGAAGCTGACCTCCTACCGGGTCGTCGACGCCGGCGGGCAGCCGACGCTGAGCCTCGCCGGCCAGTCCTCCGACCCGTTCGGGTACGGATCCAGCTCGGCCATCGTCACCTCGACGGGCGCTGAGTCGGGCTCCGCGCTCGTTTGGGTCACGTACTGGCCCACCAATCCCGGGCAACAGCAAAACGCCGAGCTGCGCGCCTACGACGCAACCCCCACGAACGACGTGCTGGCGCTGCGCGGCAGCTGGCCGATTGGCACCGGCAACAAGTTCACGACACCGACCGTCGACAACGGCCGCGTATACGTAGTAGGTCGGAACGGCAGCACCGACGGCATCGTCTTCGGCTTCGGCGTCTCCGGCACGGCGGCCCCTCAGGCTCCGGCACCGCGGGGCCCGTCGACGGCGGCCGTGCCTCCCGACGCCCGGCCCGACCGCGAGGGTTAGGGGGCTCGCGCTGGCGCGGTCGGGGTGGTAGTGAACAGGTGTCGCCCGACTTCCGCCAGCGCGTCGAAGTCGTAGACGTCCCGTGAGAGGTAGGGGACGAACGCGACGGCCGCACGCCCGGCGCGGGCCTTCACACCTGCCACGTGGTGCCGCTCGCACTCGGCGACCTGCCGGAAGTCGGCCAGGTTCGTGTACAGCTCGGCCAACCGCCGCGCCGAAACGGCACCGTCACCGGCGGCGCGAACGCTTTCGGAGCGTTTCGCCGCGAGCGTATCGGCTCGGGCGCGCAGTCCTTCGACTCTTTCGTCGCCGAAGGCTGGGTGCACACGGTTGACGATGAGGCCCTCGACCGGTATGTCGCTTTCGGCGAGTCGTTCGGCGAAGTAGGCCGCCTCCTCGACCGCGTCGCGCCGTGGCGAGCTGACCACGAGGAAGCTGCTCGACGGATCGGCGAGCAATGCGAGCACGCTCGCGGCCCGGTTGCGGAACCCTTCCTCCATCCCCTCGAAGGCGCGGAAGAACGCGACGACGTCGTCGATCACCTCGGTGCCGACGACTTTCGACGCGGTGCGCAGGAAGCGTTGCACCGCGGCGCTGGCGACCCGGAGGTATGCCCGCGTCGGCATCATCAGCATCCGGAAGATGCGGTTGTCGAGGAGCCGGGTGAGCCGCCGGGGCGCGTCGAGGAAGTCGAGCGCGTGGCGAGTCGGTGGCGTATCCACGACGATGAGGTCGTAACCGCCCTGTTCGTGGAGCTCGTACAACTTCTCCATCGCCATGTATTCCTGCGTTCCCGACAGCGCCGTCGAGACGTTGCGGTAGAAGCGGTTGCTCAGGATCCGTTCCGTCTGGTCGTCGTCGGCTGCGTACGTCGCCACCAGGTCGTCGAACGTCGACTTGGTGTCGAGCATGAGCGCGGAGAGCCGTCCGGCCGGCGCCGATCCGGCCGGGTCCCAGCGGCTCCGGTCGATCTCGTGGGGTGTGTTGGAGAGCTCCTCGAGACCGAGCGTGTTGGCAAGGCGCTTGGCCGGGTCGATCGTGACCACGACTGCATTACGGCCGCGGCGCGCCCCCTCGGCTGCGAAGACCGCCGCCACCGTCGTCTTGCCGACGCCGCCGGTGCCGCAGCACACGACGATGTGACGGTCCCGGACGATGTCCTCGAACGTGACCCGTTCGCTCATGGAACAGTGACGCGACCCCACGACGACTCCGTCAGCGCGTCGACCTGGGCGGCGAACGTGGCCGCGAGGACGTCGATCTCGGGCGGTCCGAGCTCGGCGGTGAACAGGAACGGCAACCGCACCTGGGGCAGCGGGAGGCGCGCCGCGAGACGGTCCGCCTGCTGCTGCTGCAGTGCGTAGCGCTCGCGGAGGAATTCGGCGGCAGACACGAGGTCGCGGGCCTCGCGTGGCGATACGAACACCCCGAGCTCGTCGGCGAGTTGCCGCACCTCCTCCATCGACGCGGGAACGCCGGGCTCCGGGTAACACGAGTTCACGACGACCGGCCCGAGCTGCACGCCGATGCGGTCCTCGAGCTGGAAGGCCGTCTCGACGAGCTCGTTGACGGGCGTCTCCTCGGGGACGGTCACGAGGACTACCTGGCAGCGCGCCGGATCCGACAGCATCTCGACCACGTCGGTCGATTGCTTGTTGACCGGACCGACGCGCACCGCGTCGCCGAGGCCACGCGGCGACATGAGGAAGCTGATTGCGTGCCCCGCCGCGGGAGCGTCGATGATGATGAGATCGGCGGCGCGCTCGACGTCCAGCGCCTTGACCTTGCCGAGGACGAGGATGTCCTTCATGCCCGGCACGGCCGAGGATACGACCTCGAGGGCGCCCGACCGGACGAGTCGCTTCGAGATCCGCTTGAGGCCGTGCGTCTCGAGGTAGTCCACCAACGCCTCGTCGGGCGTGAGCGTCCGGCCCCGCACTCGCGGGGCGAGCTCGGTTTCCTCGTATCCGAGCGGGGGGCGCCCGAAGCAGGCCGCCAGCCCCGATTTGCCCTCGACCTCGACGATCAGCACGCTCAGTCCCGCACTGGCGGCCGTGTCAGCGAGGGTCGCGGTCACGGTCGTCTTTCCGACACCACCCTTGCCCGCGACGATGAAGACGCGAGCGGAGGAGCAGAAACGCGCCAGGTCCATGCGCATCAAGACTAGAACCGCTCACAAGCAGACCTTCGTTCGTCGGTTCCTCGTCGTCGCGTGTCTCGTCACCGCGGCGGCGATCCTGCTCGCCGACGTCGCGTGGGCGCGTCCCGAACAGCAGAACCCGCGCCGCAACGGAATCGACGTCGTGAAGGTCGACGGGTTGCTCGATCCGCCGACGGCCTCACTCGTGCGCGAGGCCGTCAGCCGCGCGAACCGTCAGCGATCGACGATGATCGTCCTGCAGCTCGACTCCGGCGGCTCGGTGGGCGTCGACGTTCAGCCGCTCCTCGGCGAGCTGCAGCGCTCGCAGGTGCCGGTCGTCGTGTGGGTCGGACCGTCGGGCGCCAAGGCGAAGGGAGCGGCGACGCTGCTCGCCGAGGCGGCCCCGGTGCTCTCGGTGTCGTCGGGCTCGAGCATCGGGCCCGCCCATCCCGTACGGCTCGACGAGCCCGGCGCCACGGACCGCCGCGCCGTCGGCGACCGGCTCGCTTCCCTCGCCGTCCGCTGGGGCCGTGACGGAGCCGGCGCCCGGCGCCTGGCGGGCGAGAACCTCTCTGCCGACGCCGCTCACCACGCCGGCGCCATCAACACGGTGGAGCCGACGGTCGGTGAGCTGATCGTGTCGCTCGACGGTCGGGCCGTGCCGACCGCATCGGGGCCGAAGCTCCTCTCGACGGCGACGGTCGTCGGCGAAGGGCTGGGCCGGCGGCGCCAGCCGAACCAGGAGGTCCGCTTCGACCGCCTCGACATCGGCAACCAGCTGCTGCACACGCTGATCAGCCCCTCGATCGCGTATCTGCTGTTCGTCGCGGGCCTGGCGTTGATGGTGTTCGAGTTCTACACGTGCGGCATCGGGCTGGCGGGCCTCGCCGGCGCGGCCGCGCTGATCGGCGCGCTCGTGGGCTTCTCGCACCTGCCCGTCGCCTGGTGGGCGGCGGGGCTGCTCCTGCTCGCCGTGTTCGGGTTCGCGGTCGATGTGCAAGCCGGCGGCCTCGGCGTATGGACGTTCATCGGCGCCGGTTCGCTGCTGGCGGGATCCCTCACGCTGTACGGCGGCGACGCCCGTCTCAACCCGCCGTGGTGGGTGCTCGCGATCGTCATCGTCGGCACGGCGCTGTTCATGCTCGGCGCGATGACGGCCGTGGTCCGGTCGCGCTTCTCGACACCGACGGTCGGGCGCGAAGGAATGGTCGGCGAGGAGGGCCGGGCCGAGGTCGACGTGGCTCCCGACGGCGTGGTCGTCATCCAGGGCGCCCGGTGGCGGGCCCGCACGAACCGGGCCACACCGATCGGCGCCGGCGACGCCGTCCGGGTCGTCGCCGTCGAGGGGCTCGTCCTGGAGGTCGAGCCCGAGGCGGGCGGCGCCCGTGACTACCGGGACCGGGCCCGGCGGCGCGCCGCCCGGCGGGACCGCTCGTAGCGACTCGGAAATACTGCGCGTTTCGGGCCTTGTCGAGCGCAAGGGACCGGGATACCGTCGCCGCGCCTGATCGACCGACCGGGAGGGGGCCCGTGGCGGTCCAGATGACGGAACGGACGTGGCAATTGCGCGCCGCGTGCCGCGGCCCCGAGTCGGCGCTGTTCTTCCCTCCGACGACGCCGGAGCGCAAGGACGAGCGCGACGGCCGCGAAGCCAAGGCGAAGGCGATCTGTCAGGAGTGTCCGGTGCGGTCCGAGTGCCTCGACTACGCGCTCAGCATCCGCGAGCCGCACGGCATCTGGGGCGGTCTCACCGAGGCCGAACGCCGCCTCCTCGTCGCCGACGACATCGGCTAGCCACGGAGCGCCGCCGGGCCGGGGATGCGGTCGTCGCCGCGGCGGCGGGTGACGCCCTCAGTGTCCAGCCGGCTGAGGATCGGCAGCACGTACTTGCGCGTCGAGCCGAGGAGGTCGCGCACGTCGGCCACGGTCACGGCTCCCCGTTCGGCCAGGGCGGCGCCGATCAGCCGCCTGGCTTCGTCGAGGGCGCTGGCCGCGAACACGATGCCGTCCAGGTCGACGACGACGCCCTCGCGCAGCATCCACCGCACCAGCGCGGCGTCGGCGCCCACCGACGCCGGCTCGGGTGGCGCGAACGGCTCGGCCTCCAGCGCGGCGAGGAACGCGCCGGCTTCGGGCGATTCCGCCAGATGAGGCCGGTGGGTCACGGCGCGCACGATCCCGCGCTCCACGACCAGTTCCGGGTCGTCGTCGAGCGCCGCCCGCAGGCGGTCGGGGTCGATCCGCAGCGTGGACGCGAGCGACGCCAGCTCGACGCCCGGATCGACCGGGGATTGCGCGTGGTGCTCCCGCGTCCGCCGGACGGCGGCGGCCCGAACCCCTGCGAGCGTGTCCCCGTCGACCAGCCACCCACCCGCGGGCACGGCGCCGCACCGGACGAGGTCGTCGACCAACGCCGCCGCCTCCTTCGGGCCGACGCCCGCCAGACGATCGAGCTCGCCGGGGGCCAGCCATCCGTGACGGGCGAGCAGTCTCCGGCCGAGCGGAAGTGACAGAGCGGCGGGCGCGTCGCGCGCCCGCCCTGTCGGGGCGACGTCCAGCACCTGGGCGCCGCCGACGGTGATCCGCTCGCCCGGATCGCGCAGCACGAGTCGGTCCCCGGGCGCGAGGGGGACGGGTTCGTCGAGACGCATCCGCGCGTAGCGGTGCTCGTCGTCGAGGACGCGCACGAGCACGGCGTGCTCGCCGGACCCGACGTAACTCTGCAGCGAAGCACGGTTGCGGAAGTCGTTCCCGGGTAGGGCACCGAGCTCGACATCGATGACGTCGGTCAGTTCCCACTGCCCGGGCCGTACGACGGCGTCACCTCGACGCAGCGAGTTGCGGTCGATGCCGGGTCCGGCCAGGTTGAGCGCGACCCTCGCGCCCGGCGCGGCGACGTCCAGCTTCTGATGCGCGGTTTCGATGGCGCGGATCCGTGCCCGCTTGGCCCGGGCGCTCACCTCGACCGTTTCGTCGACGCGGAGCGCGCCGCCGACGAGGGTGCCGGTCACGATCGTCCCCGCACCCTTGGCCGCGAACACGCGGTCGACCCACAGACGCGGCCGGTCGCGGTCGATCGGACGGGGCGCGGCCCCGAGGACACCGTCGAGCGCGCTGCGCACGTCGTCGAGCCCACGGCCCGACAGCGCGTCGCAGACGACGATCGGCGCTTCCGCGAAAGCAGACTGCGCGAGGCGGTCGTCGACCTCGAGTCGGGCCAGCTCGCAGGTGTCGTCGTCGACGAGGTCGGCCTTCGTCACGCAGACGAGCCCGAAGCTCACGCCCAGCAGCTCGAGGATGTGAAGGTGCTCCTCGCTCTGGGGCATCCAGCCCTCGTTGGCGGCGACGACCAGCATCACGACGTCGACCGCGCCCACGCCCGCGAGCATGTTCTTGATGAACCGCACGTGGCCAGGGACGTCGACGAAGCCGACCTCCTCGCCCGACGGCAGGGTCGTGAAGGCGTAGCCGAGGTCGATGGTGAGTCCGCGCTGCTTCTCCTCGGGGAAGCGGTCGGGATCGGTGCCCGTGAGGGCGTGGACGACGGTGGACTTGCCGTGATCGACATGGCCGGCGGTCGCGACGGTGCGCACGGCGCGGGGCTCAGGCGCCGGCGGCGGCGAGAGCCCGGGCGACGCGCTCGTCGTCGGCGGGGTCGATCGTCCGTAGGTCGCAGACGACGGCGTCCTCGTCGACCCGCGCCACGACATCGTGCTCGCGCAGGACGCCCAACGCCCGGGCGGGCGCCGGCACCTCGACCGCCACGCCGACGGACGGGATCGTGACTCCGGGTAGCGAACCGCCCCCGGCGACGGCGTCAGTGTCGATGACCTTGGCCCCTGGGACGGCCGCGGTGACGGCCTCGGCCCGGGCCCGCAACCGGTCGAGGGGGACGGTGGCCATCCGCCAGAGCGGGATCTGGGTGGCATCGCCAGAGAGATAGGAGAAGGCGACGGCCTGGAGGCCCGCGAGGGTGAGCTTGTCGGCTCGCATGGCCCGCGCCAGCGGGTGCCGCGCGAGCGCGGCCACCAGGCCGGCCCCACCGACGACGACGCCGGCTTGGGGGCCTCCGAGCAGCTTGTCCCCCGAGAAGGTCACCAAGGCCGCGCCTGCGTCGATCGCCTGGCGGACGCCGGGCTCGTCGCGCAACCACGCCGGGCGGCGCGGCAGCCACGGCGTCGTCTCGTCGAGGAGCCCGGAACCGGCGTCGACCATCACGGGCGGGCCGAGCGGGGCGAGGTCGGCCACCGGCGTCGACTCGACGAAGCCGACCATGCGGTAGTTCGACGCGTGCACCTTGAGCACGAGCGCCGTCCGGTCGGTGACGGCGGCGGCATAATCCGATCGCCGGGTGCGATTGGTCGTGCCCACCTCGACCAGACGGGAGCCTGACTCCGCCATGATCTCGGGCACTCGGAAGCCGCCGCCGATCTCGACCAGCTCCCCGCGCGAGACGACGACCTCACGGCCGCGCGCCAGCGCCGCCAGCGAGAGCAGGACCGCGGCGGCATTGTTGTTCACGACGAGGCCGGCTTCGGCGCCGCACGCGCGCGCGAGCAACGAGCCGGCGTTCTCGTGACGCGAGCCCCGTCTCCCCTCGTCCATCCGGTACTCGAGGTTCGAATAGCTGCCACCGACCGCGCGCGCAGCCGCGAGCGCGTCCTCGCCGACCGGCGTGCGCCCGAGGTTGGTGTGCACGATGACCCCGGTGGCGTTCACGACGGGTCGGAGCAGGCCACCTCTGAGGCGTTGCACGCGCCGGCGCGCGTCGGCGACCACGTCTTCGAACGGCGCGGCTTCGCCGGCCTCGCCCTCGTGGGAGATCTGCTCACGCGCGGCCTCGATCGCTTCGCGGGCGCACGCCACGAGGAGCTCGTGCGGCAGGCCCGAGAGCGCGCTCAGCACCTGGTCGACGCCGGGCAACGCGCGTCGTGGGTCCACGCCGCCAGCGTAACTGGGCGCCCGCGAGACGCCCGCCGGGAACACGCAGGTCGCAACGTAGACTGGTGGTGTCGTGCGCGACGTGTGTGGGTCTTCGGCTGAGCCTGATTCGGGAGCGTCGCGGTGGTGACCCCTCGAGAGGCCGCCACCGTGATGCTCGTCCGTGACGCCCCCGCGCTCGAGGTCTTCATGCTCCGGCGCACACTCGCCGCCGAGTTCATGGGCGGCGCCCACGTCTTTCCCGGCGGCGCCGTCGACGCCGGCGACCGGGCGCCCGACCTGCTCGACCGCTGCCGTGGGCCGGACGACTCGACCGCGAGCATGCAGCTCGGCCTGCACGCGGGCGGGATCGGGTTCTGGGTCGCCGCCATCCGCGAGTCCTTCGAGGAGGCGGGGGTCCTCCTCGCCCGATCGGCGGCCACCGGCCGGCTCGTCGACCTCGACGAACCGGGTGCCGCCGCCCGGCTGGAGACGGCGCGCCGCGAGGTCGGGCGGGGAGAGCGACCGTTCGTCGACGTCGTCGTGGGCGAGGATCTCCTGCTGGACACGGGCGCGCTCCATCTCTTCTCGCACTGGATCACGCCGCTGGGCGCCCCCCGCCGCTACGACACGTGGTTCTTCGTCGCCGCCGCTCCTGAAGGGCACGCCTATCTGCACGACGACAGCGAGACGGTGGCGTCGGTGTGGATCCGCCCCGCCGACGCCCTGGCCGGCGCCGAGCAAGGTGAGCTGGAGATCATCTTCCCGACCATGCGCAACCTCGAACAGCTGGCGCGCTTCGCGACCGCGCGCGAGCTCCTCGATGCCGTGACGGCGTCCGAGCCGCGCGTGGTCGCCGATTCCGGCGGGGCGCGCATCCAACTTCCCGGCGACCCCGGCTACGAGGGGGTGGCCTGATGCCCGACATGACGCCGGGTGTCCCCAGCGCGCTGTCGCCGCTCGTGCGCCGGATCGTCGCGCCCAACCCCGGCCCGCTCACGGGCCCGGGCACGAACACGTATCTCGTCGGCATCGACGAGGTGGCCGTGATCGACCCCGGGCCCGACACGAAGAAGCACATCGACGCCATCGTGGGCGCGTCGATGCGCGAGCGGGTTCGCTGGGTGCTTCTGACGCACACCCATCCCGACCACGCTCCGGGAACCGAACGTCTGGTCAAGGCCACCGGCGCAGAGGTCGTGGCCTTCTCGAAGCGCGACCCGGTCGTCACGCCGGACCGCACCGTCGGCGACGGCGACAGCATCGAAGGCACCGAGTTCGGGCTCGAGGTGATCCACACCCCCGGTCACGCGCCGAACCACATCTGCTTCCAGCTCGAGGAGGAGCGCGTCGTGTTCACGGGGGACGTCATCCTGAACGGGACGTTCTCGGTCGTGAACCCCGCCCGGGGCGGGGACATGGCCGTCTACATGGCCTCGCTCGAGAAGCTCAGGAAGCGGCGCGTGGCGCGCATCGCACCCGGGCACGGGGACGTCATCGACGAGCCCAAGGCCAGGATCGACGAGTACCTCAAGCACCGCCGGGCGCGCGAGCGGCAGATCCTCAAGGTGCTGAAGGACGGGCCGCTCCGAGTCACGGAGATCGTGGATCGCGTCTATGCCGACACGCCGCCCGAGCTGCAGGAGTGGGCAGCTCGCCAGGTGCACGCGCACCTGCTGAAGCTCAAGGCCGAGGGGAAGGTCGAGGGCGGCAGCGTGAAGTCAGCGTGGAAGGTCGCGTAGCGCGTCTTCGATCCCGCGGTGGAAGGTGGGGTAGGCGTAGATCATCCACCGCAGCTGGTCGACGGGGATCTCGGCGTAGACGGCCAGGGTCAGGAGACCAAGCGTCTCGCCGCCGTGCGGTCCGACCGAGGTCGCGCCCACGAGCACGCCCCGCCGGTGGTCCTCGACGAGCTTGAAGAAGCCCTCGTTGCCGACTTTGTGGATCCATCCCCGCGCCGATTTCCCCAATGGTGCGAACCCGATGCGCACGTCGATGCCCTCGTCGCGGGCGCGTTGCTCGGTGAGCCCCACCGCGCCCACCTCGGGGTCGGTGAAGGTCACCCGGGGCAAGGCGTGGTAGTCGGCGGGTGGCGCCGGCTCACCGAGGATCTCGGCCGCCACGATCCGTGCCTGGAACACGGCGATGTGCGTGAAGGGCCCGATGCCGGTGACGTCGCCAACCGCCCACAGCCGATCGCCGGCCCGGAGACGATCGTCCACCGGAACTGCGTGCGCGTCCTCGTCGAGGCCGACCGTCGCGACGCCGAGTGATCGCAGGTCGGCGCGGCGGCCGGTTGCTACCAGAAGGCGCTCGCCCGTCACCCGGTCGTCGTCGTCCAGCGTGACCTCGATCCCGGTGTCCGTGCGGGCCACCGAATGCGCTCCCACGCCCGCGCGCACGTCGACGCCCTCCTTGGCGAACACCTCGGCGACCAGCTCGCTTGCATCGGGCTCCTCGGAATCGAGCACCCGCCGCGCGCGCTCGATGACTGTCACTCTCGAGCCGAACCGCGCGAAGACCTGTCCGAGCTCGAGCCCTACCGCGCCGCCACCCAGCACCACGAGCGACTCCGGCGCCTCTTTCGCCTCGACGGCTTCGCGGTTGGTCCAGTATTCGACGCCGTCGATCCCGGGAAGACCGGGGACGGCGGGGCGGGTTCCGGTCGCGAGCACGACGCCGCGTCGGGCCTCGAACACGACGTCGCCGACGCGCACGCGTCCCGGGCCGGCGAGACGTCCGGTGCCGCGTACGAACCGGCCGCCCTTGCCCTCGAATCGCTCGACGGCCACGGCGTCGTCCCAGGTGTGGGTGGCCTCGTTGCGGATGCGAGCGGCGACGGGAGCCCAATCGGGATCGACGGTCGCCGCGCCGGCGAGGTCCTGGACGCGGCGCGCCTCGGCGAGCGCGTTGGCGGCGCGCGTCATCATCTTCGTGGGGACACATCCCCAGTAGGGGCACTCCCCACCGACGAGTCGGGCTTCGATGCCGACGACGTCGAGCCCGGCGCCGGCGAGGTGCTCGGCGATCGCCTCGCCACCGACTCCCATCCCGAGGATGATCACGTCCGCGGTGTCGGTCACGAGTGCCTTCAGCCGGAGAGGGCGCCGACGAGGGTCAGGACCGCGCCCACGCCGAAGAACAGCGCGCCGAGGCCGCTGAACAGCGCGGGCATGAACCACATCCGAGGCGCCCTGGCGACCCGTGCCGTGTTCGGATCGGCCGGGTCGTACTTCATCAGCAGCTGCTCGCCCTGCCGGCCGACCGGAGGGTTGCTCGCCATCGATTCCTCCCACCGGATGGTCCGCCCGTCGGCGGCCTGGAACTCCACGACCGCTGAGTAAGCCGTACCCCCTTCGGAGCCCGAGGACTCAAGCAGGTCGACGATCGTGCCGCTGGCGTCGACCGCTGTGCGTAGGAACCGCCGAGTCCAGCAGAGGAAGAAGATCGCAAGCCCGATCATCACCGCGCCGATCACCAGGAAGGTCACCCCGACCAGGAGCACGGTCCCGCCCGAGTCGTTCACGGCGCCGTTCTACTGCGCGGCAGCGTCCTTCGCGGTGAGGTTGGCCTCGGCGAGCTCGAAGATGCGCGCCGTGCACGAGCTCAGGTCGAGCGGCGGAAGCAGGTCGTCGACGACCCGTCCCGCGATCCGCCGGAACTCGGCGCCGACCGCGCTGTCGGGCGCGGTCATCGCCACCGGCTCGCCGGCGTCGCCTCCGGCCGACACCGCCGCCTCGATGGGCACGGCACCGATGAGCGGCACGCCGATCTCCTTCGCCAGTGACGCGCCTCCGCCCTCGCCGAAGATCGCGTGCCGGCTCCCATCCGGAGCGGCGAAGGCGCTCATGTTCTCGACCACGCCGAGGACCTTCAGGTAGCTGCGACGCGCCATGTCGGCGACGCGCGCCGCGACCTGCTGGGCGGCCCGCGCGGGCGTGGTCACGACGAGCAGTTCCGTGCTCGGTAGCAGCCGGGCCAGCGCCATCTGGATGTCACCCGTGCCGGGGGGCATGTCGATGAGCAGGTAGTCCATCTCGCCCCACCGCACGTCGGTGAGGAACTGCTCGAGAGCGCGGGCGAGGATCAGGCCCCGCCACATCAGCGCCGTCTGCGCGTCGTCGACGAGGAACCCCATCGACACGACCTTGATGCGACCGGCCGCGCCGGACGGGTCCTCGTGGTTGGGCACATCCACGACGTTGGGATCGATCTTCCCGTCGGAGCCGCCGAGGCGTCCTTCGACGCCGAGCATGCGCGGGACGCTGAAGCCCCAGATGTCGGCGTCGAGCACACCGACGGTGCGGCCCTGCCCGGCGATCGCGGCCGCCAGGTTCACCGTGACCGAGGACTTCCCGACGCCGCCCTTGCCGCTGGCGACGGCGATCACGCGCGTCGTCGGCAGCACCTCGGTGCCGGGCGCGTTCTCGTGCGCCTCCCACCGGGCGCGTTGCATGACGGCGGACTTCTCGTCCTGGGTCATCTCGCCGTACTCGACGTCGACGTCGGTGACCCCGGGCATGCCCCGGACCTTCGACTCCACGTCGCTCCGGATCTGGGCCCGCAGCGGGCAGCCCGCGGTCGTCAGCGCGACCTTCACGGTCACCGCACCGGAGTCGCCGACCCGGACGTCACGGACCATGCCGAGCTCGACGATGCTGGCGTGCAGCTCGGGATCGATCACGCCCCGGAGCGCACGGCGCACCGCCGCCGGGTCGGGCGGGGGACCCTCGGCGGGGCGATGGACCGGCGCGCCGGGGTCGTCGGGATCTGGCGTGCGGAAAGGCATACGGGCAATAAAACCAGTGGTCATCTTGAAAATATGCCCAGCCGCGGGTACGGTCAAGCCCGCATGGGGAAGCCGCCCGACGAGCTCACCGTCCTCAAGGCGCTCGGGGACGAGACCCGCTATGCGATGTACCGGGAGTTGGCGACGTCGACGGCGCCGCTGTCGGCGCCGGAGCTCGCCGACCGGCTGGGCCTCCATGCCAACACCGTGCGCCTGCACCTCGATCGCCTGCGCGATGCCGGCCTCATCGAGGCGGAGGCCGTCCATCGGGGCACGGTCGGGCGGCCGCAGCATCTCTACTTCCTCGCCGACGGCGCACCCGGTCTCGGCTTCGACCCCCCGGCCCACGCGCTGCTCGCCGGGCTGCTCGCCAGCCTCGCCGAGCGTGTCGGCGCCGATCCCGACGATGCCGCCGACACCGGGCACGCATGGGGCATCGAAGCCGGCAAGCGCGCCCGGACGCGCAGCTGCCTGCGGGCACTCGACGGCGAGCTCACCCAGCTCGGGTTCGAACCCGCCCCCGACGCCGCCGACGGCCAGTACGAAGGCGCCACCCGCATCGAGTTCCTGCACTGCCCGTTCCGGGAGCTGGCCGAGGCCTACCCCGAGCTGGTGTGCAGCCTGCATCGCGGGCTGTGCGAGGGCGTCGTCGACCAGGTGGGCGGGGGAAGGGTGGAGGAGTTCGCCACGTTGTACGACCCCGAGCCGTGCCATGTGACCGTTTCGGTCGGATACGCTGAACGCGGCACGTGATCGACGCGTGAACCAACTGGAGGACCAATGCTCACCCTGACCGACACTGCGTCGACCAAGGTGAAGGAGCTCATCGAGGCGGAGGAGAACTCCGAGCTCGTGCTCCGGGTCGCCGTGCGTCCCGGCGGCTGCTCGGGCCTGAGCTACGAGATGTTCTTCGACACCGACGTCGCTCCCGACGACGTCGCGAGCGAGTTCGGCGACGTCAAGGTCGTCGTGGATCCCGCGAGCTCGGAGTACCTCACGGGCGCCTCGCTCGACTACAAGGACGGCCTGCAGGGCGCCGGGTTCACGATCAACAACCCGAACGTGACCCGCACGTGCGGCTGCGGACAGTCCTTCTCGTGATCGACTGACCGACCGACCGAGTCGGTGCCGAAACGACCCCGCTCCGGCGGGGTCGTTTTCGCGTCTCACCGTCGCCGTCGCAAGCTCCGGCTCTGCTCCGGCGGTCGGCAACGTCGCCACCGTCGCGTCCCCCGGTCGCGTCGCGACGGCGGCGTCGGGGCGCGCATACTGGAACTTGTGACCTGATCCTCGTAGTGTTCGCGAGACACTTCACGACTGCGCGAGACGCGCTGGGCGAGGGAGGGCGCGACACCATGACACCGACATGGCCACCGAGCGGTGGCGGGGAAGGCGGCGATCAGGGGGGGAGCTCCGGCAGCACGTGGCCTCCGCCGCCGCCGCGTCCCGAGCCGCGACCGTGGGAGCCCACGCCGGCGCCCGAACCGCCGAGCGCACCGGCCCCGGCGCCGGCCAAGCCGGCGAAGAAGAAGGCGGTCAAGAAGAAGGCGACCGCCAAGAAGAAGGCGGCGCGGAAGCCGGCGCGCAAGAAGGCGGCGGCGCGGAAGAAGACGGCACGCAAGCCGGCCAAGCGCAAGGCTGCGAAGCGTACGACGCGGAAGGCGGCAAAGCGCACGACGAAGAAGCGTGCGACCAAGAAGCGGACGACGAAGAAGGCCGCCAAGCGTCGGACGACGAAGAAGAAGAGCACGGCGCGCAAGCCGGCCAAGCGCAAGGCCGCGAAGAAGCGGTCGACGCGCAAGACCGCGAAGCGTCGGACGACGAAGAAGCGCCAGTAGCGCGGGCAATCGGCGCGACCGGCGCGGTCGCCGCCGCTAGCTGACGAGCTTCTGGAGCAACTTCTGCTGCTCGTCGTGGCCGAACGCGCCGTCGAGGCGCGTGACGACGTTGCCCGACGCGTCGACGCCGAAGAGCCAAGGCTCGGTCTCGATCCCCCACGCCTGCACCGTGGGCGTCGTCTCGTTCCCGGACAGGTTCGTGTAGATCTCGACGTGCACGAACGTGATCTGGTCCTTGTAGGTGCCGGTGAACGTGAGCAGGTCGTCGAGCGTCGGGCCGCAGTACCGCGACTGGCACAGCGCGGGTGTCGCGAGCATCACCGCCACCGGCTTGCCCGCGCCGATGACAGTGTCGAGCGACACCTCGTGCAACGGGCACGGGGGGTTGCGGGTACAGATCGGGTCGACGCCGAGCGGATTCGCGACCGTGGGCGAAGCCGCCCGCGGTGCCGGTGTCCCGGGCACGGGCGCCTTCGGCTGGTCCTGCACCTGGAACGCGAGTGACGCGTTCTGCCGCTTCCCGTCCTTCTTCACCTGGACCACGCCTAGCCAGGGTCCGGCCTGCGGCAGCGTCACCTCGGCCGTGTAGATCCCGCGACGCTTCGGCAGACCGCGCGCATGCAACACGGTGTCGACGGAAGAGCCGAGATTCCGGCTCTGGCCGTAGGCGAGCTTCGCCGGGGGTCCCGATGCGTACTTCGGGCCCTCGGCGAGGGCAAACGCGATGCGCTGCGGCTCGGGGGAGGCATACAGGTCGCTGGCGAGCAGGAGCGCCGAGAGCTTCTTGTGGTCGGCCAGGGGCGCCGCAGCCCGCGAAGCGGCCGCCGCGGCGCCGCCCGCCGCCACCACCAGCAGCGCGCCGCCGCCGGCGGCGAGGAAAGCGCGCCGCGAGAGGAGGCGTTCGTCCATGCCCCTATCCTGCCGGTCGGAGAACGTGATGTCCGATCGGGTCGGCTTCCTGTGCAACGGCGCGCCCGTCAACGTCGTCGTCGCACCCGGCGAGTCGCTGCTGTCGGTGCTGCGCGAACGGCTCGGGATCGTGTCGGCGAAGGACGGATGCGCGCCGCAGGGACAATGCGGCTGCTGCACCGTGTTCGTCGACGGTGACGCCCGGGTTGCGTGCGTGACCCCGGCGGCGCGGGTGGACGGGCGCGCCGTCACGACGGTCGAGGGCCTCGACGGTGCGACGCGCGACTCTCTCGCGTCCGCCTTCGTCGCCACCGGCGGCTCGCAGTGCGGGTTCTGCACCCCCGGGATCCTGATGCGCGCCGCCTCGTTGCTCGCCAAGGGACGCACGCGACGTGCCGACGTCGACCGAGGGCTCGCCGCTCACCTGTGCCGGTGCACGGGATGGCAGACCATCTACTCGGCAGTCGACGCCGCGGCCGCCGGACACCCGCCCGTGCCGATCCGGGATCTCGACGCCGCTTCCCGGCGGGCGGCGCTCGAAGGCGGAGGGCGGCAGCGCGTCGGCTTCGACGTGCCCCTCGGAGGGGGCAGGTTCGCCGACGACCTCGCGCCCCGCGACGCGCTGGTCGCCGTGCCCCGTCCGCCCGGGTCGAACGCCGTCGCCGTCGACGCCGCCGGGGTGAGCTGGGTCGTCGCCGAGTCGCTCGACGAGGCGCGCACGGCGGCGGGCAAGGTCCAGGGCCGGCGCACCACGGTCGAGGAGGGGCCGGCGATGGCGCCGCCCGAGCTCCCGACCGGCGGCGTGCGCCTTGCCACCAGCTGGGTCGAGCCCGCGTACCTCGAGCCCGACGCGTCCTGGTGCGCGCCCGGTGGCGAGCCGGCGACGCCGCTCGCCAACGGCGGTGCCTTCGGCGGGAAGGAGTCGTCCGTCGCCCCCACCGCCGCCCGCGCCCTGGCGGACGACTGCGGCCGCGCCGTGCGGGTCGTGCTCTCCCGTGAGGACGTCGTCCGGCTCGGTCCGAAGCGACCTCCGATCGGCGCGGCGGCCGTGTACGACGGCGGCGTCGTCGACGTCCATGGACGGGTCGCCGCCGGCCCCGCCGCCTTCGGCGCCGACGCCGTCACGCCGTACCGCGTGGGCCTCCACCAACGGTGGGATCCGGTCGCCGTTCCGGGCCCCCCGGTGGCGACCAGCCTCCGGGCCGCCGGTGCGGCCGAGGTCGCGGTCCTGGTCGAAGGCGCTTTGGAGGAGGCCGGGGTCGATCGCGGCGCGGTGATCGCCGACGGGCGGGCAGCGGGAGTGCTCCTCGACTCGTGTGCGGCCGTGGCCGGCGGCGCGCACGCGGGCGCGCACATCGAGCTCGACGAGAACGGCGGGCTGGCGCGCGTCGACGTGCGCGTCGCTCCTGGCGACCCGCTCGACGACATCGTGCTCCGTTCCTACGCCGTCGGCGCCGCACACATGGCCCTGGGCTGGGTGCTCAGCGAAGGCGTCGCCGTCGATGCCGACACGGGCGAAGTGCACGACCTTACGATCAGGTCCTTCGGTGCGATCCGGGCCAAGGACACACCTCCCATCGACGTGACCGTCGTGGGCGAGGAGGGTGAGCCGCTCCCGCGCGCGTCGGACGCCGTCTTCGCGGCGGTTGCAGGCGCGGCATGGAACGCGCTCACGCGCGCCGAGGGAACGCGTCCCGAGGCGTTTCCCGCCCGCGGGACGCGCGCCGCCCGGCGTCTACGTCGTTGAGGCCGCCTGCTCCTGCGGTTGGAACAGGAAGAAGCTGATCACGAGGATCCAGACCAGCCACAGCAGGAACGCGATGAACCCGAGCGTGAAGATGCCGCTGTTGTCGGTCGCGACCCCGAGCCCGGCGATCACCCACAGCAACCCGAGCACCGCGCCGACCCAGCCCAGCCACACCGGGAACACCTTCGACCGCATGGCTGCGGCCGACGTGGCGATCACGAGCGCGGCGATCGAGAACGACGCCATCGAGATGACGACGCTCGAGAGCGTGTAGAAGAACCGGGCGCCGAGCACCCCAAGGGACTCGAGGCGCAGCGCGATGGTCGCGTTCATCGCGAAGCCGATGAGCACCAACCCGATGGTCACGACTCCGCCCCCGGCCGCGATCGTCGCCAGACGGCGGGTGCCCTCTGGGCGACGCAGCCTGCTCCACAGGCTTCCCAGGAACCACAGGAGCGCGATCGCCCCGAGCCCGGCGATGAACGCCCCCGCCTGGATCGCCCCGCTGTGCCCGTGGAAGTACCTGGCGATGTCTCGCGCCGAGTCGTCGACGGCGGGCGGGGACTCGCCCGGGAGAAATGATCCGATCAGCACCAGGATGACGAACAGCACGCCTGCGGCCGCGCCGATCCGCTCCCACTTGACGTCGTCCATGCCTGCCTCCTTCGCGGGGCACTCCTGCGCCGCCCGGGGTCATGCTGGGCTGGTGGCGCGATGACGTCAAGCATCACGTTGTTCGCTGCCCACCGTCGACGACGTCGACGGCGCCGGCGATACCGGTGCGTCCGCCTCTTCTGTCGGTGGCCGGTACAGGAAGAAGCAGAGCACGAGCACCCAGACGAGCCACACGAGGAACATGATGAAACCGATCGCGAAGATCGCCGCGGCATCGGTCACGACGATGAGACCGGCCACGATCCAGCCCAGCGCGATCACCAGGCTCGCCCACCCCAGGGCGGTGGGGAAGTGACGCGTGCGGAACGCGGCGATGCCGACCGCGGCGACGAACACCGCGATCCCGAAGTTGCCCATTCCCGCGATGACACCCGACAGCAGGTAGATGAACTTCGGGTTCACGAATTGGACGGCGTCTCGGCCGGAATCGACAGAGACCGCGAGAGTCGCGTTCAAAGCGATCCCCGAGAGCGCAAAGATCAGGCCGACAATGGCGCCTCCCGCGGCGATCATCGCCAGCCGTCGTGTGTCATCGGATCGGCGCAACGTGGCCCAGACGCTGCCCAGGAACCAGAGGAATGCGAAGCTGCCCAGTCCGGTCAGGAACGCGCCGACCTTGATGGCGTTGGTGTGGTCGACGTAGTACTCCCCGATCTTGCGGAGCGAGTCGTCGGGGCTCGGGGGTGCGCCGCCGATGAGGGCACCGACCACGACCAGGATCACGAAGATCAAGCCTGCAGCCGCGCCGTACTGCTCCCATTTCTGATCGTTCATGTCGCGCCTCCTCGGGGGCGCGCCTCCCACGCCCGCCAGGTCATGCTTCGCGGACGTTGTTGCTGACGTCAAGCTCCGGTCCGGGTAACGTCGCTGACGTGCTCGGAGCGGTGCTGATGGTCGTGGTGATGGTGCTCGTCGTGCCGGTCGCGATCATGTTCGGCGGCGCGATCTGGAGCGCGCTGTTCGGATGGGTGTCGTCCGATGACGCCGATCGTGGCCACGAGGGTGACGCTGCCGCGTAGCACCCGCATCGCGATCTTGCTCGCCGGGCACCTCACACCGGCGGGTGGACCGAAGGTTCGTCAGCCCCCGTTCTGCAGATCGCGGAAGCGCTTCTGCAGGTCGTCGAGCCACTTCTTGAACTGTTCCTGCACGTCGCGGCCGCCCTTGTCGTCGTTGCCCCCACCGTTGTCGTTGCCCGGCCCGCGGTTGATCTCCGGCGAGGTGGCGGGAGGCAGCGTCGGCGGGAGGGTCGTCGGCGGCAGTGTCGTGGCCGGGATGCTCACCGTCGTCGCCGGGCGCGGCTTGGAGGTACCGCTGTCCGAGCTCAAGTAGGCGGCAGCGGCGGCGCCGAGGAGCATGGCGCCGACGAGCCAGCCGAGGAGCCACGGCCAGCGCCGCCGTCGTCCGGTCGGCGTCGCCGATTGCGTCGTGACCGGGCCCACCTCGGTGGGGGCCGGCGCGTTCGGGATCGTGGCGGTGCCACCGTCCGCGTACGGCGCCGCGACGGCGACGACGGGGGCCGTCGTCGTCGGCGTGCCGGGAGCTGGTCCGAGACGGTCGCGGAGCGCGGCGGCGCTGGGGCGGGCGACGGGATCTCGCGCGGTCATGGCGCGCAGGATCACCGGCCAGGAGCCAGCGATCCCATTGGGAATATCGGGATCACGCGACAGGCGCGCCGCCGCCGCTTCGGCGGGCGGGCCGTCGAACACGCGCCGGCCGGTCAGGCACTCGGTGAGCACGAGCCCGAGCGAGTAGACGTCGGTCGGAGGTCCGACCTCGCCCCCCTCGAGCTGCTCGGGCGCGATATACGCCATCGTGCCGATGGCCTGGTGCGAAGCGGTGATCCGCGTCGCACCGAGGAGGCGGGCGATGCCGAAGTCGGCGAGCCGCACCGAGCCGTACTCGTCGAGCATCAGGTTCGACGGCTTCACGTCGCGGTGGACGATGCCTTGCCGGTGGATGTAGCCCAGCGCGGCGGTGGTCTCGGCGCCGATGCGCGCCACTCGCTCCGGTGGGAGGGGGCCCTGCTCCAACAGCTCGCGCACGGTGGCCCCGTCGAGCAGCTCGAGGACCAGGAACGCGTCCCCGTTGTCGGTGCCGGCATCAAGGAGCCGTACGAGGTTCGGGTGCTGGAGCCGGGCCAGCGTCCGCGCCTCGGCGGCGAAGCGCCGCTCCTGCTCGACCTCCCGCAGCACCTTGACGGCGACGTCGCGCTCGAGCCGGACGTCGCGTGCCCGGTACACGTCCGCCATCCCGCCGCGGTCGATCAGACCGTCGATGCGATATCGGCTCTGGAGAAGAGTGTCGGTGCCGATCATGTGGGGGCCCTCAGGAGCCTGCCGCCGGAGCGCATTTCTACCCCCTTGGACTCCGGGGGCAAGCGTCAGGCTACGTGCCCGATGCTCAACATCCGCCGGCCGGTGGCCGGGCATGTCCGAACCGGTAGCCCACGGACCGCACGGTCTGGATGAGCCCGGCCCGCTCCTCGCCGAGCTTGGCCCGCAACCGGCGGACGTGCACGTCGACCGTCCGGGCTCCTCCGTAGTACTCGTAACCCCACACGCGGGACAGGAGCTGCTCGCGGGTGAACACCTTGCCCGGGTGCGTCGCGAAGAACCGCAGCAGCTCGTACTCCATGTAGGTGAGGTCGAGGGGGCGGTTGGCCATCGCGGCCTGGTACGTCTCGAGGTTGAGCACGAGATCGCTGTACTCCACAACTTCGGGGCGCGCCGCTCGCCCGGTCCGCCATCCCAGGTGACGCAGACGCGCCTCGAGTTCCCGGGGATGGAACGGCGCGAGGCAGAAGTCGTCGAACGCGTCCTCCCGCATCTCCAGCTCGGCGAGCTGCGCTCCGGAGACGAGCAACAGGATCGGCTCGAGGGGCGCGTCCCGCCTGCGCAGCGACCGGCAGATGCCGAACGCGCCCTCGGGATCCTCGTCCGCGTGCACCACGGCCCCGGACCATCCGTCCGCCGGTTCGTTCTGCGCTGCGATCGACGCATTCGCCACGGCCTTCCAGGGGTACCCCGCGAGGTCGAGCGTCTGCGCCAGCAGTGCCGGCGGTGGATCGGGAAAGACGAGCAGCGGCTCGGTCATGGCGTCGCCCGTTCCCGCGGCGCTCATCACAGCGAGCCGAGATAGCGATCGAGCTCCCACGGCGTGACCTGCGCCCGGTAGTCGGCCCACTCGCTGCGCTTGTTGCGGATGAAATGCTCGAAGACGTGCTCACCGAGCGCCTCGGCGACCAGCTCCGACTCGTCCATAACGTCGACGGCCTCGGCAAGGGATCGCGGCAGTGAATCGATGCCTTCCGCGGCGCGCTCTTCGGGCGTCATCTCGAAGATGTTGTTCGTGGCCTCGGGCGGGAGCTCGTATCCCTCGTCGACGCCCTTGAGCCCCGCCGCCAACATCAGGCTGAACGCCAGGTACGGGTTACAGGCCGGATCGGGGGAACGGAACTCGATTCGCGTCGAGTCCTCCTTTCCCTTCTTTGCGAGCGGAACGCGCACGAGAGCCGACCGGTTGTTCCGCGCCCAGCAGACGTAGACGGGCGCCTCGTATCCCACGATCGGCGCCTCCCGATTGATCGCGAGCCGCTTGTACGAGTTCACCCACTGGTTCGTCACCGCGGTGATCTCGGGGGCGTGGCGGAGCAACCCGGCGATGAAGCACTTTCCGACCTTCGAGAGACCGGCCCGGTCGCCCGGATCGTGAAAGGCGTTCACATCCCCCTCGAACAGCGACAGATGTGTGTGCATCCCGGACCCGAATGCGTGCGCCAGCGGCTTCGGCATGAACGTCGCGTACACGCCGAGATCCTGCGCGACCTCCTTCACGACGAGCCGGAACGTCATCACGTTGTCGGCCATCGTCAGTGCGTCCGTGTAGCGGAGGTCGATCTCGTGCTGGCTCGGCCCGAGCTCGTGGAAGCTGTACTCGACGGGGATGCCCATGGCCTCAAGGGTGAGAATCGTCTGCTTGCGCAGCTCGCTCACCATGTCCATCTGCGTGAGGTCGAAATACGACGCGGCGTCCAACGGCTCGGCCGATCGCGACGACTGGAAGTAGAAGAACTCCATCTCCGGCCCGGCGTAGAAGGTGAACCCCTTCTCCCGTGCCCGCTCGAGGTTGCGTTTGAGCACGTGGCGCGGGTCACCCTCGAACGGTTCACCGTCGAGCCGGTGGATGTCGCAGAACATGCGCGCCACGGGGGCGTCCTCACCGCGCCAGGGGACGATCTCGAACGTTCCCGGGTCGGGCTTGGCGAGCATGTCGGCTTCCTGCACGCGCGTGTAGCCCTCGATCGCCGAACCGTCGAAGGTCATGCCCTCCTCGAGCGCGCCTTCGAGCTCGGCCGGTGTGATCGCGAAGCTCTTGAGCTTGCCGAGCACGTCGGTGAACCAGAGCCGAACGAAGCGGACGCCACGCTCCTCGACGGTGCGCAGCACGTAGTCGAGCGGTCGCTCCATGCGACCAGTGTGGCAGGCCCGTCCGCGCTCACGGCAGCCCGATTCGGCGTACCCGGCGCGGTTAACAGAGCGTTCATTGGCGAGCAATGGGTGCGAAATCGCCGCCTGGGAGCGTGCGCCCGGCGGTGACCGACCGGCGACTTCGCCGGGCGCGCGGGAGGGGGCGTAGGCTCCCGCCGATTTGCAGGCGGCGAAACGCCGGACGACGGGATGCGTCCGGCCGGTGACGAAGGAGACGACGTGGCGGAGCAACGTACTCCGGGTGACGTGCTGAGGCTGGCGCAGGACGCCGGCGCCGAGATCGTGGACCTCCGATTCTGCGACCTGCCCGGCCTCATGCAGCACTTCTCGATGCCCATCCACGAGCTGACCGAGGAAGGCTTCGACGAAGGCTACGGCTTCGACGGCTCGTCCATCCGCGGCTTCCAGGAGATCCAGGAGTCCGACATGCTCCTGGTGCCCGACCCGAACACCGCCATCATCGACCCGTTCCGCGAGCACACGACGCTGAGCGTCAACTGCTTCGTCCAGGATCCGGTCACCGGCGAGCCCTACACCCGCGACCCGCGCTACGTCGCGAGAAAGGCAGAGGAGTACGTCAAGGGAACTGGTGTCGCCGACACCGTGTACATCGGCCCCGAGGCAGAGTTCTACATCTTCGACTCGGCCCGTTTCGATCAGAACCAGTACTCGGGTTACTACTACGTCGACTCGGTCGAAGGCGTGTGGAACTCGGGCCGCGAGTTCGAGCTCGACGGCGGTCCCAACCTCGGGTACAAGCCCCGCTACAAGGAGGGGTACTTCCCGGTTCCGCCGATGGACAGCTTCCAGGACCTCCGTTCGGAGATGATCCTGACGCTCGAGAGGCTCGGCGTGGAGATCGAGGTGCAGCACCACGAGGTGGGCACCGCGGGGCAGGCCGAGATCGACATGCGGTTCGACACCCTGTTGACCATGGCCGACAAGCTCATGCTGTACAAGTACGTGGTGAAGAACGTGGCGCGCTCCGCCGGCTTCACCGTCACGTTCATGCCGAAGCCGATCTTCCAGGACAACGGCTCGGGCATGCACACGCACCAGTCGCTCTGGAAGGGCGGCGAGCCGCTGTTCTTCGACGAGAAGGGGTACGGCCAGGTATCGGACCTGGCTCGGTGGTACATCGGCGGGCTGCTCAAGCACGCGGCCTCGGTCCTCGCGTTCGCGGCGCCGACGACCAATTCGTACAAGCGGCTCGTGCCCGGGTACGAGGCGCCGGTGAACCTCGTGTACTCGCAGCGCAACCGCTCGGCGTGCGTGCGCATCCCCGTCTACTCGAAGAGCCCGAAGGCCAAGCGACTCGAGTTCCGGCCGCCCGACCCGTCGTGCAACCCGTACCTGGCGTTCTCGGCGATGCTCATGGCCGGCCTCGACGGGGTGCAGAACCGCATCGAGCCACCCGACCCTCTCGACAAGGATCTCTACGACTTGCCGCCCGAGGAGTTGGCAAAGGTTCCGCAGGTGCCGGGCTCACTCGACGAGTCGCTCGCCGCGCTCGAGTCCGACCACGACTTCCTGCTCGCCGGAGGGGTGTTCACGCAGGACGTGATCGACACGTGGCTCTCGTACAAGCGCGAGAACGAGATCGACGAGCTCCGGCTCCGCCCACACCCGTGGGAGTTCTACATGTACTACGACATCTAGCGCGTGAGCGACCGGGCGCGGCGTCAACGCCTCTGACCCTTCTCGTCGTGGACGACGTCCAGCGCGCCAGAGCGGGCTGGCAATCGAGAGGGCTCTCATCAGCCGGTTGGTCTCCATTTCCTGGGGGCATCTAGACGCCCTCGTGGGGCGCAACGCGGCGGCTAACCTCAGCGCCGATGAGACGGGCAGGACGCCACCGCGCCGCGGTCGGGGTCGGGGCGGTGGTCGTCGCCGTCGTCGCGACCGCGTGCTTCGGCGCCCCACCGCCGCCCCCCCCCCCACCTCCACCGCCGCAGGCGCAGCCGTGCCTGAGCGTCGGCGCGGCCTCACCGACGGCAGGAAAGGACGAGCCGTCGCGCCCGCCGTCCGACCGGCCGATCCCGCCGCAGGAAGCGGGCGCGCGGGCACGCGACGTCGCCGCGACCACGGGCGTCCGGAACAAGAACGGCGAGATCCCGATCGTGACGGTGGAGGAGAAGGGCGGAAGGCCGCAGATCACGTCGACTCCGGTGCGATCGCCCGACGAAGCAGCGTCAATTGCCGAGCAGAAGGCCGCCGACGGGGATCTCCACGCTGTCGATGTCGACAGGCCGGTGAAGGCGCTCGCGAACCCGAACGACCCGTTGTTCGCGCAACAGTGGTCGTTCACGGAAGTGCCGTTCGTCGCGGCATGGGCTGCCGACGGGTCCCAGGGAGCCGGGGTCACGGTTGCGGACGTCGACACGGGCGTCCTGGCGAACCATCCCGACCTGGCGGGGCAGGTGCTGACCGGCCACTTCTTCCTGCACGACAACAGTGGCGGGACGTCGTTCGACGGCCCCGGTGGCACCACGGATCCGAGCGGGCACGGCACCCACGTGTCCGGGATCATCGCGGCGAACAGCAACAACAGCACCGGTATCTCCGGTACCGCGCCCGGCGTCAAGATCTTGCCCGTGCAGGTGCTGTGCGGTGACGGCAGCGGGTTCACCAGCGACGTCGCCAATGGGATCACGTGGGCCGTCGACAACGGCGCGGGAGTGATCAACCTGAGCCTCGGCGGCGGCGCGGAAGCGTCCGAACTCAGCGCAGTGCAGTACGCCGACCAGCACAACGTGGTGGTCGTCGCCGCGGGTGGGAACGATGGGACCAACGGCCCGGCGTCGTATCCGGCGGCGTACTCGGCCCCGGGGAACAACGTCATCGGCGTCGCGGCGACGACGAACGCGAGTCCGCCGGGTCATCCCTCCTACGGCACCAGCGGAAACAAAGCAGGGTATCTCGATCTCTCGGCACCGGGCGGCGCGGCGTGCGGTTGCGGATCATCCGGCGACGTGCTGTCGACCTGGAACGACGGTGGTTACAACTCGATCGCCGGAACGTCGATGGCGACCCCGCATGTCTCCGCGGCCGCCGCGCTGCTCCTGGCCCATGGAAACTGCACCGCCGACCAGGTGAAGACGCGGCTCAAGGCGACGGCGACGAACCTCGGGTCGGCGAACCAGTTCGGTGCCGGGATGGTGAACCCGCAACTCGCCGGCACCACCTGCCCGTAGCCGGCGTTCACGCGCGCCCGTAGAACACTCGCTCGACGACTTTGCGCGCGCGGCGAGTCACGCGTCGGTAGTCGTCGCGCAGCCGAGCCTGGGACTCGAGCTCGTAGCCGAGCAGGCGGGCCAGCCGAGTCGCTTCCTGACCGTCGGTCGGAAGCGAATCGCCGGGGCGTCCGGTGAGCAGATAGCTAGCGTTGCGAGCGCGCTCACAGAACCGGTACGCCTCCTCGAGGGCGGCGGCGTCGCCTGCGTCGAGCAGCGCCGCGGTTCGAAGGGCATGAAGTGCATCGATCGTCGACGTCACACGGATCTCCGGATGTCTCGCGCCGTGTTGGAGCTGGAGGAGCTGCGCGGTGAACTCGACGTCTGACAGCGAGCCCCGACCGAGCTTGAGGTGGAAGCGCGGGTCATCGCCGGGAGGGATGCGCTCGCGCTCGATGCGCGCCTTCATGCGGCGAACCTCCCGTACCGCGTCCTCGGGGAACGGGTCGCGATACACGAACGGCTCGATGAGCGCCTCGAACCGCGCGGCGACTGCGGCCTCGCCCGCGACGGAGCGCGCTTTCAGGAGCGCCTGGAACTCCCAGGTCTGCGCCCAACGCTCGTAGTACGCCTGGTAGCCCGACAAGCTGCGGGCGAGGGCGCCCTTCTTGCCCTCGGGTCGCAGGTCGGGGTCGACGCGGAAGGTCTGACCTTCCGGGGTGATGCCTCCGAGCTCGGTCAGCAGCTGCTCGGCGACCTTCTCGGCGGCGCGGAAATCGGCCGCGTCCTCGCCGTCGTAGACGAAGAGCACGTCGAGGTCGGATGCGTAGCTGAGCTCGGCGCCGCCGAAGCGCCCCATGCCGATGACGGCGAACGGCAGCGAGGGCCCGAGCGCCCGCAGCGCGGCCTCGACGCACGCGTCGGCGAGCCGGGCGAGCTCACGCTCCGTGGCCTCGATCGAGGCGAACCCGAGGACGTCGCGCGCAGCGATACGGAGCACCTCACGCCGCTTGAACCGCCGCAGCCCCACTCTGCGCTCGTCGGGGCTCGCGCGCCACGTCAGGGTGCCAAGCGCCTCCTCCACCAGCTCGTCACGCGACTTCTCGCGGGCGAGCGCATCGTCGTCGCCGAGCGTCTCGACGAAGTCGGGCTGCCGCCGGAGGGCGTCGCCGAGCAGACGGCTCGAGCCGAGCAGCCGGCAGGTGCGCTCGGCGGCCTGTGGCGATTCCCGGAACGTGCGGGCGAGCGACGCCGAACGGGCTTCGCCCTCGGCGAGGCGTCGCAGCTGGAGCAGGCCGAGGTCGGGGTCCGGCGTCCCCGACAGCCAGCTCAGGATCACCGGCAGCAGCTGCTGCATGACTCGAGAACGCCGCGTCAGTCCCTGCGTCAGCTCGCGTAAGGCAGCGCGCGTGCGGGCGACGTCGAGGAAGCCGAACGCGGCCAGACGCTCCTCGACCGCCTCCGGTGTCAGGGGTCCGGCTCCAGCCAGCGTGTCGAGCAGCGGCGCGAAGAAGAGGCGCTCGTAAATCGAACGCACCCGGTTCTGGCACCCGCGATAGTCAGCCTCGAACAGGTCGAGTGCGGTCTCGTCGCCGCGGTCGCGGTAGTCGAGCACTCGGGCCAGCCGCATGCGGGCAGCGATGTCGGCCGGCAGCGTGTGCGTCTGCTGTTCGTCCTGGAGCTGCAGGCGGTGTTCGACAGTGCGGAGGAAGCGGTACGCGTCGTCGAGCTGTGCCGCATCGTCGAGCTCGATGTACCCGCCGGCAGCCAGCTGCGCGAGCGCGTCGAGCGTCGTGGAGGATCGGATCGAGGTGTCGTGCCGCCCGTGTACGAGCTGGAGGAGCTGGACGGCGAACTCGATGTCGCGGATACCGCCGCGACCGCGCTTCACCTCTCGATCGGCGAGCCCACGACGGTTCATCTCTCCTTCGGCGCGGGCTTTCATAGCCCGCACCGAGCGGACAGCGTCGGGGTCGAGGACCTCGGGCCAGACGAAGGGCTGGACCAGCTCGGCGAACCGGCGACCGAGCTCGGTGTCGCCGGCGACTGGATGCGCCTTCAGGAGCGCCTGGAACTCCCACGGCTGCGCCCACCGCTCGTAGTAAGCGGCGTACGCGTCGAGCGTGCGCGACAACGACCCCGACCGGCCTTCCGGGCGTAGGTCGGCGTCCGTGCGGAACACGATCCCATCGGCCGTCGGCTCGCTCATCGTCGTGAGCACAGCCCGCGCGGCACGCTCTGCGGCTAGGCCGTCGCCGTAGTGCACGAACAAGACGTCGACATCGCTCGCGTAGTTGAGCTCGCGTCCGCCGAGCTTCCCCATCCCGATGATCGCGAGTTGGACGTCCGGCGCAACGAGGTCGAGCGCACACTCCAGGCATGTCGTCGCCACTGCCGCGAGCTCGCGGCCGACGGCGGGCAAGTCGGCCACGCGGAGCAGGTCCCGAGCCGCGATGCGCAACAGCTCGCGTTGCTTCCAACGGCGCAGCGCGCCCCGGCCGTCTTCCGACGGGGTGACGAAGCCCGCTGCCGATTCGCGGTATTCGGACAACCCGCGTTCGCGCACGAAGCTGTCTCCGTCGCGCAGCGGATCGAGCAGCGACGGGTCACGGACCACCGCGCTCGACAGCGAGCGCGACGCCGCGCTCAGCGCCACGAGCGCGCCTCGCACGCGCGCATCGCTGGACAGCTCCTCCCCCAGAGCGGGGTGGTCCTCGACCAGACGCGACAGGAGGGCCCGGGCCGCCGTCGGGTCGGCCGAGCGTTCGACCGAATCGCTCAACTCGGGCGAGAGAAGCATCCGCGCCACAAGACCAGTGTCGCCCACGGAGCCGGCCCTCGTATCCTTGTTGTGTGCCCAGACTCCGGGTCGGACTCGCACAGCTGGACCTCGTCGTCGGTGATCTCGAGGGCAACGCGGCGCGCATCCTCGACGCCTACGAGCGAGCCGAAGGCGAGGCGTGCGATCTCGTCGCCTTCCCGGAGCTGGCGATCACCGGTTATCCGCCCGAGGACCTGCTACTGCGGCCCGCGTTCGTCGCCCAAGCCCAGGAGAGCATGGAGAAGGTCGCGGCCCGCACCGGGCGGGCGACAGCGGTGCTCGGTTACCCGCTTCTAGAACGCGATCTCTACAACGCGGCCGCCGTCTGTGCGAACGGCAAGGTCCATGGCGTGTACCGCAAGCACAAGCTCCCGAACTCGACCGTGTTCGACGAGCAGCGGTACTTCACGGCCTCCGTCACCGACGGCCCGCTGTTCAACGTCGCCGGCACACGCGTGGCCGTGACGATCTGCGAGGATGCCTGGAGCCCGAGCGGGCCGATCATCACCCAGGCCGCTGGGGGCGCCGAGCTCGTCGTGAACATCAACGGGTCGCCGTACTACGCCGGTCGCCTACGGGAGCGCGAGACGATGCTCTCCACCCGGGCCGCCGACGCGTCGGTCCCTGTCGTCTATGTCAATCTCGTCGGCGGTCAGGACGAGCTCGTCTTCGACGGCGGATCGCTGGTGTTCGACGAGCAAGGCCAGCTCATGGCGCGGGCCCGCCAGTTCGCCGAGGACCTGCTCGTCGTCGACGTCGACGTGCGGCCCGCCTTCCGGAAGCGCCTGCTCGACCCGCGCGGACGATGGTCGGCGCCGCCGCTACCCGAGGTGAGGGTCACCGACCCGCAGCTCCGCGAGCGCGCCGAGCCGCCGCGTGTCGAGGCCGTCCTGCCGCCGGTCCGCGAGGTCTACGAGGCGCTCGTGCTCGGCACCCGCGACTATGTCGTGAAGAACGGCTTCACCGACGTCATCATCGGGTTGTCGGGCGGTATCGACTCCTCGCTCGTCGCGACGATCGCGAGCGACGCGCTCGGGCCCGACCGTGTCCTGGGCGTCCTGATGCCGTCGCGGTTCTCGAGCGAAGGCAGCGTCTCCGACGCCGAGGCCCTCGCCGCCAACCTCGGGATCCGGACGCTCATGGTCCCGATCGAGTCCGCGCACAGCGCCTTCCTCGAGATGCTGGCGGAGCCTTTCCGCGGTACCGAGCCGGGGCTGGCCGAGGAGAACCTGCAGGCCCGCATCCGGGGAACGGTCCTCATGAGCCTGTCGAACAAGTTCGGCGGGCTCGTGTTGACGACGGGCAACAAGAGCGAGCTGGCAACCGGATACTCGACCTTGTACGGGGACATGGCCGGTGGCTTCTCCGTGATCAAGGACGTCCCCAAGATGCTCGTCTACGCGCTCGCTCGGGACCGCAACGAGCACGCCGGGCGCGACGTCATCCCCGAGGCGGTGCTCGACAAGCCCCCGAGCGCCGAGCTGCGTCCCGACCAGCGCGACAGCGACTCGCTGCCGGACTACACCGTGCTCGACCCGATCCTCGAGTCGTACGTCGAAGGGGACATGTCGGTGACCGAGCTCGAAGAGGCCGGGTTCGACGCCGAGACGGCGCGCAGGGTCGCCATGCTCGTCGACCGCAACGAGTACAAGCGGCGCCAAGCACCGCCGGGTGTGCGCGTGTCGCCGAAGGCCTTCGGCAAAGACCGGCGCCTCCCGATCACGAACCGCTGGCCTGGTTGAACGCGCGGCTGCGCGCGTTCTACCCGGAGCTGGCGCTCGTCGTCACCAGTTTCCTGTACGGCGCCACCTTCACGATCGTCCAGGACGCACTGGACGACCTCACCGCCACTGGGTTCATCCTCTTGCGCTTCGCGATCGGCGGGGTGGCGCTCCTGCCGCTCGCCCTGCAGCGGACGTGGCGTGGACCGGTGGCGCGCCCGACTGATTCGGCGCGCGTCATGGCGGGCTGCGGTGTCGTTCTGGGGTTCACCGCGTTCGTGGCGTACGTGTGCCAGAACGTCGGGCTCCAGCACACGACCACCTCGAACTCGGCGTTCATCACTGGGTTGTTCGCAGTGTTCACACCTTTGATCTCCGCGGTCTTGTACCGGCGACTACCGAACGCGTCGGTGCTCGTCTCGGTTGCCCTCGCCGTTCTCGGCTTGTTCCTGCTCACCGGCGCGCAGCCGAGCCTCGGCTTCGGCGACGCGGTCACTCTCGTCACCGCGTTCTTCTTCGGGATCTGGTTCGTCCAGGTGGGCGCGTGGGCGAACCGCTTCGACGTCGTGACGCTCACTTGCGTCGAGCTGCTGGCGATTGCGGCGTTCTCGCTGCCCCTCGTCCTGCTCGATGGACTGGGCACGCTGACGGCCCAGGCCGTCTTCGCCGTCGTGTTCACCGGGTTGGTCTGCTCGGCGTTCGCGTTCAGCATCCAGGTGTGGGCGCAGCGGCGGGTCGAGCCGGCGCGCGCCAGCATCATCGAGCTCCTCGAGCCGGTCGTCGCCGGGTTCGTCGGCTACGCGGTGGGCGAGCGACTCGGCGGGGGCGGTTATCTCGGCGCCGTCATCATTCTCGCGGGCATCCTCGTCGCCGAGCTCGGTGCGCGCCGGCGCGCTCGAGCGGATGTGCCGAGCGTCACTTGACCGGTCGGTCAAGGCCTAGTGAGAATGACCCGTCCGCCGCCACCGATCGGGGGGATCAGCGCGTGACCGAACCGGGCCAGCCTCGTCCCGCCTTTGCCCCGTGGGACCGGCGTGAGCTGCCGGGGCTCTTCGGCGTCGTCGAGTCCGCCCGCCGGGTCGGCAACTACAAGTGGATCGAGATGCGGCTCTTCGAGGCACTCGGCGGCTGGGTGGCGACCGTCCCCGAGCTCGACGTCAAGCTCGTCCTCGGCCGCCACTGCTACCACCACGCCTGGCACGCCGAGCTCTGGAACAAGCGCCTGCCGGAGTTGCGCGAGATGAACACGGAGCGGCTGACTGAGCCGCCCAACGACGCGATGGTCGCCTTCGTGGACGGCGTGCGCGACCCCGAGGCGCCGGAGCTCACGATCGAGAAGCTGGTCGGCGTCTACCGGGTGCTGATCCCGCGCAAGATCGCCGCATACACCTTCCACCTCAACGCGACGAGCAGGATCACCGACGCGCCGACGATGCGGTCGCTGAAATTCATCTTGCAGGACGAGTTCGAGGACTGGCGCGAGGGCGAGATGCTCTTACAGTCGCTGATCACCTCGGCGGAAGAGGTCGAGCGCGCCACCAACCGGCAGAGGCAGCTCGAAGATCTGATCGTCGCGGCCGGCGGCATCACCGGCCCCGGTAGCATTGGAACAGGCGAAGAGGCCGGCGCGGATGCGTCGGAGGGGGTAGCAGTCGGATGAAGAAGATCCTCCCCGTCGAGGAGCTCGCTCGCGACTCTCGCTTCGTACGGGTGCAGATCCAGGACGCCATGCTGGACCCGCGCCAGGCCAAAGTGGCCGAGCGCAACACGGGGTCGGCCAAGCTCCAGCCCGAGCGCCCGGCGGCGCCCGACCGCGCCCGTCAGCTCATGCACGGCATCTTCATGGGCGAGCTGCAGGCGCTCGAGGGCGCCGGGCGCACGACTTTCGACTTCGA
>DATFXL010000108.1:0-2089 GCA_035316025.1 Acidimicrobiia bacterium | reverse complement strand
GGCCTCGGCGTAGCAATCGAGGGCGGTGGGGACGTCCTTGGCGGCGTCGGACTCGACGCCTTCGCGTCCACCCCACATGACGTACACCTCGGCGCCGAGCTCGGCACCGAGGTCGATGGCATCCAGGGTCTTGCGGAGCGCGTGCTTGCGCACCTGCGGATCGTTGGCGGTGAACGCGCCGTCCTTGAATACCGGGCTCGAGAACAGGTTCGTCGTCGCCATCGGGACCTTCATGCCCGTCTCGTCGAGGGCGCGCCGGAACCGCTTGAGGATCTGCTCGCGTTCCGCGGGCGTCGATCCGGGGGGCACGAGGTCGTCGTCGTGGAAGTTCACGCCGTACGCGCCGAGCTCAGCGAGGTGGGTGACGGCGTCCACGGGATCGATCGGCGGCCGCGTGTCGTGACCGAACGGGTCGCGACCGCGGTTCCCGACCGTCCACAAGCCAAACGTGAAGTGATCCTCCGGCGTGGGCGTGTACTCGTCGGCCATCGCCTGGTTCCTCCGAACATGCGTGCCCAGGGTGACCACTTGGCTCCCTACGCACGCATCATCGTCGCGCCGTGGCTAGGGTGCCCGCCCATGACGACGACACCACCGCCTCCCCCGCCGGGCGCGCCGCCCCCGCCGCCTCCGCCCCCGCAGCAACCGCCGCCCCCGCCGCAGCCGGGGGCGCCGATGCCGGCGACGAGCCCGGTCGATCGGTTCCGGGCGGCGTACAACGCCCGGGCGCAGACCGACTACTACTTCGAAGGAATGGGGATGGTGATCTTCCTCACCATCATCACGTTCGGGATCTTCGGCTTCTACGTCTTCTACCAACTCATGCGGCGCATGCGCGACCACAACCGTCGCCGCCTCGATCTGCTCGAGTCTTCGACGGAGATCGCGTGGCAGCGCGCCAGCGAGCAGGGCGTTGCCGAGGAGCTCCGACCGAACTTCGAGCGCATCGCCACGAACCTCGCCGTCCTGCGCGGGTTGACCACCGAGTTCCGCGACCCCGGTATCTGGCTGCTGCTCGCGATCCTCACCTCGATCGCATACTTCGTCGGCTTCGTGTTCCTCGACGGCGACCTCATCAAGCACGACCAGGCCGAGGGCGCGGTCGAGGCGGAGCTCAGCGCGGTCTTCGCGCGGCTGGGCCAGAACGTGCCCGCGCCGGACCCGGCCCGGCAGAAGGGGAAGCAGAACTACGCCGGCCGGATCGTCGCCACCATCTTCTCCTGCGGCGTGTACTTCTTCTGGTGGCTCTACAACATGATGGACGACGGGAACAGGCACTTCCTCTGGAACTGGCCGTGGGAGGACTCGCTGGCGGGTGCGGTCCAGGCGATCGCGCCGCAGGCCGCGTAAGCGCTTTCCGGCGTGGCACACCGACGGAATAGCCCGCGGCCAGCCGGCATTGAATCTCGGTATGACACAGCGCACCGTGGCCAAGGTCGTGCCCGCTACCCGCACCGTCGAGGGTGGCGGGTTCGTGGTGCGGCGGACGTTCCCGTCCGCTCGCCTCGACATCGTCGACCCGTTCCTCCTCCTCGACCACATGGGCCCGTCGGACTACGCGCCAGGCGAGGCCGTCGGCGCGCCCGACCACCCTCACCGCGGCTTCGAAACCGTCACCTACATGCTCGAGGGTGCCTTCGAGCACAAGGACTCGAGCGGCGGCGGCGGCTACCTCGGCCCCGGCGACGTGCAGTGGATGACCGCCGGCGCCGGGATCGTGCACTCGGAGGAGCCCGCCGAGCGCATCCGCCGCGACGGCGGCCGCGTCCACGGCCTGCAGCTGTGGGTGAACCTCCCCCGCGCTGACAAGATGACGCCGCCTCGCTACCAGGAGATCAAGGCGGACGAGATCCCCGTCACCGAACCGGCACCGGGCGTGCGGGTGAAGGTGGTGGCCGGCGAGGTGTTCGGTGCCCGGGGACCGGTCGAGGTGCACAGCCCGATCGTTTATCTGCACGCCACGGTGCAACTGGGCGCGGCCATCGACGTGCCGATCCCGAACGGGCACCAGGCGTTCGCCTACGTGATCTCGGGCCGGGGCCAGTTCGGCGCCGAGGAGACGGAGGCGTCCGAGTCGCAGCTCGTGCTG
>DATFXL010000107.1:0-21129 GCA_035316025.1 Acidimicrobiia bacterium | reverse complement strand
GGCGTAGCAGTCCTTCACGGACTCGACGACGACGCGCACGCCGAGGAGATCCTGTACGTCCTCGAACTCCTTGCCCTGCACGACCATCTTCTCGTAGATGGACCAGTAGTTCTTCGGGCGCCCGCTCACGTCGGCGTCGATCCGCAGCCCGGCGAGCCGGGCCCGCAGCTCGGTCAGCACCAGCTCGAGGTACTCCTCGCGCTCGGGCGCGCGCGCCGTGACCATCTGCTCGATCTCGGCGTACCGCTTGGGGTGGAGCACCTCGAAGGCGAGGTCTTCGAGCTGCCACTTGACGTCGGCGATGCCGAGCCGGTGCGCGAGTGGCGCGTAGATGTCGAGCGTCTCCTGGGCGATCCGCTGCTGCTTGGCCTTGGGCAGCGACGAGATCGTGCGCATGTTGTGGAGCCGGTCGGCGAGCTTGATGAGCAGGACGCGGATGTCCTTCGCCATCGCGACGAGCATCTTGCGGAGCGACGCCGCCTGCTGCGCTTCCTTCGAATCGAACTGGAGCCGGTCTAGCTTGGTGACGCCGTCCACGATGGCGGCGACGTCCGGGCCGAACTGCTCCTGAAGGTCCTCGTCGGTGACGGTGGTGTCCTCGACGGCGTCGTGAAGCAGCGCGGCCGCGATCGTGACATCGTCCAGCCCGAGGCCGGCCAGGATCATCGCCACGCCGAGCGGGTGGGCGATGTACGGCTCCCCCGACCGGCGGACCTGGTCGGCGTGGGCAACCCGGGCGACCTCGAAGGCCCGCTCGATGAGCGCGGTGTCGGCTTTTCGGTGCCGGTCGCGGTAGGCGGCGACGAGCGGTGCGACCTCGACGTCGACGTGGTGCCGCCGCCAGGGCAGGACCGAGCGCCGGTCGGGTCGTACCTCAACCCGCGGCTCGGTGTTGCTCATGCACCCTTCCTCTTTGGCGCCGTCGCAAGCTCCGGCTTTGTAGTGACGGTCGGCAAAGCCGCCGTCACTACAGGCTATCGGCGGACCCTCTCGAGACCGCCGCTACCTGCGCTTCCGCCGCCGTTGCTGACGCGGGCGGGGGGCACGCGTGCTCGCCGGTCCCCCGGTCGCGGGCCGGGGCGAGCTCGGCCGCGCCGCCGCCGGCGGCGCGGGTGCTGCAGCCGGCACTCCCGCCGCCGCGGGTGCGGGCTCCGGCTCGGGTTCCTCGGCCGGTTCCGGCTCGCCCTCCGGCGCCGCGACGGACGCCTCGTCCCGGGCGAGCTGCAGCGCCGAGCGCTCCCGCAGCGCCCGGTAGCGCGGCTCCCGCTCCTTCCACCACGAAAGCAGTGGGGTCGCGACGAAGATCGACGAATAGGCCCCGGTGAGGAGGCCGACGAACAGCGCCAGGGCGAAGTCCCGCAACGCGATCGCGCCGAAGAGCCCCGACCCGACGAAGAGCAGCGACGCCACCGGCAGCACGGCGACGAACGAGGTGCTCAGCGAACGCATGAGCACCTGGTTCATCGACCGGTTCACCATCTTCGAGTACGAGTCGCCGCGAACCGTCCCGATCGTGGCCACGTTCTCCTTCACCTTGTCGAACACGACCACGGTGTCGTAGAGCGAGAAGCCGAGGATGGTCAGGAAGGCGACCACCGTCGCCGGTGTCACCTCGAACCCGGTGATGGCATAGACGCCGACCGTGACGATGATGTCGTGGAGGACGGCCACGATCGCTGCCACCGCCATCTTCCATTCGAACCGGATCGTGAGGTACAACGCGATCAGCCCGAAGAACACCACGAGAGCCTTGACGGCGTTGTCGCGCACCTGGTCGCCAAAGGTCGGACCGACGGTGCTGACGCTCACGTCGCTACGCTGCGCACCGCCGTACTGCGCCAGCGCGTTTGTGACGGCGTCCTCCTCGTTGGGCCTGACATCCTTCGACTGCACCCGTACGGAGGTGCCGGAGTCGCCCTTGAGGATCAGCACCTTCGCGTCGCTCAGGCCGAGGGGGCTGATCACGCTGCGGACGTCGCTCACGGACGCCGACTTGCCGTGGACGGGCACCTGCCACGACGTGCCGCCTTCGAAGTCGATACCGAGGTTGAGACCACGCGTGAAGATCGCCAGGAGCGCGATCACGATGACGGTGCCCGAGAGGAGCAGCCAACGCCACGGCCTTCCCGTGAAGTCGAAGTTCGTGCGCTCGTGGTAGAAGTCCGCCGGCCGGTGCCGCCGTCCGTCGGGCAGCGGGCTCACGCCGTCGCCTCCCGTGCGTCCAGCCCGGACCCGATCCCGACGACCGGCACGCGGACCAACGCTCGCCGGCGCGAGAGGATCACCACGAGCGGGTGCATGAAGAAGAAGGCGACCAGAAGGTCGAGCACCGTCGAGAGCCCGAGGAAGAACGCAAAGCCCTTCACCGACCCTGAGGCGAGGAAGTACAGCGCGCTCGCGCCGATCAGCGAGACCAGGTCGGCGGCGAGGATCGTCCGGAACGCACGGGTGAAGCCGCGATCCACCGACGAACGGACGGTCTTGCCGGCTCGAACCTCGTCCTTGAGACGTTCGAAGTAGACGACGTACGAATCGACGGTGATGCCCACCGAGACGATGAGACCGGTCACCCCGGCCAGCGACAAGGTCAGGTTGGCGCCCGAGTTGCTGAGCAAGGCGACCAGCGCGTACGTCGCGCCCGCGCTCAACCCCAGGCCGAGGATCACGACGACGCCGAGGAGGCGGTAGTAGAGCAGCATGTAGAGGGCGACGAGCACGAGGCCGACGATCCCGGCGGCGATGCCCGACCTGAGCTGGTCACTGCCCAGCGTCGGCGACACGCTCTCGACCGTCTGCTGCTTCTCGTCGAACTTCACCGGCAGCGCGCCGTACTGCAGGATGTTGGCGAGGTCGCTCGCTTCACCCTGCGTGAAATTGCCCGTGATCTGCACCGGACCTGACCCGAAGTTGGCGGTCTGGAAGCGCGGGGCCGACTGCACGACGCCGTCGAGGACGATCGCGACCGAGTTCTGGGGCGGCTGCTTCGGGAATGACTCCTGAGCGAGCTGATTGAACTTGTCCTGTCCCGATCCCTTCAGGTTCAGCGACACCGCGTAGCCCTGCCCTTGGGCGAACTCGGACTTCGCGCCCGACGTGTCCTTCCCGGTGAGCGCGGCGGGGCCGAGGAAGTAGCGGACCTGCTGCTTCTCCTGGGCGCGACCGGGGAGCACGACGCACGCGTCGCCCTTGTCGTCGGCCGGCGCGGTGGTCGGGATCGCCTGTGGGTTCGGGATCGACGTGGGTTGGCACGACGCGACCGCCGCCTTCGTCGCCTCGTCGGCGGGTGGGGCGCCGCGCTGCTCGGCCGCGAGCTGGGCCAGCACCGGGCGGAACCGGAGCTCGGCGGTCCGGCCCACGAGCCGCTTCGCCTTGTCGCGATCCTTCACGCCGGGCAGGTCGATGACGATGTTGTTGCCCTCGCGCGTGACCTCGGCGTCGGAGACGCCCAGCCCGTTGACGCGGCGGTCGATGATGTTCTTGGCCGTGTCGAGCGAGCTGCTGGCGGGATTGCCGGCCGGGAACAGTCGCACCGAGATGCCGCCCTGGAGGTCGAGGCCGAGCACGGGCACGTTGCCGGCGGCGACGGTCGCCACGAGCGCGATCACGACCACCGACACGCTGCCGATGAGGTACACCCAGTACTTCCGCACGTCAGCTCTCGCCGTCGCCGAGCTCGTTGGCGTCGTCGTCCGCGCGGTGGGGCTCCGGCTCGATGCGCTGGGCGATCGCGCCCCGCGCCACTCGGAGGACCACGCCGGGAGCCACCTCGAGGTCGACCGTCCCGTCGTCGAGGACTCGGATGGTGCCGTAGATCCCGCCCGACGTCACGACCTCGTCTCCGACCCGCAGGCTGGCCACCAGCGCCCGGTGCGCGGCCATCTGCCTCCGCTGCGGGCGCACGATCAGCAGGAGGAACGCGGCGACGAGAATGCCGAGATAGAGGAGGGCTACGGGCATCGAGTGTGAGGGTTCGGGTGGGGCCGGAACCGGAGTTGGATGCTACCTGAGGCTCTCGGAGGCACGCCGTCGGGAGCTCGTGCCCGCGGGGTGCGCTCAGGGCTCGAACAGGCTCGGGCCGGTCCCGGCTCCGGCGGGCACGTCCAGCCCGAGGTGCGCGAACGCGCCCGGGGTCGCCACCCGGCCGCGCGGCGTCCGCTGGAGCAGACCCTCCTTGAGGAGGAACGGCTCGTAGACGTCCTCGACGGTCTCTGCCTCTTCGCTGACCGCGACCGCCAGGGTGTTCAGACCGACCGGCTGACCGGCGAACGTCTCGCACAGCGCGGCGAGGATCGAGCGGTCGACCTTGTCGAGGCCGCGCTCGTCGACCTCGAACAAGGACAGGGCGGCGCGTGCCGTCTTCGCCGTCACCGTGCCATCGCCGCGCACCTCTGCGTAGTCGCGCACGCGTTTGAGCAAGCGGTTTGCAACCCGGGGGGTGCCGCGGGCCCGGCCGGCGATCTCGTGCGCGCCGGCCACATCGAGCGGGACGCCGAGGATGCCGGCGGCACGTTCGAGGATGGTGACGAGGTCGGCGGCCTCGTAGTAGTCGAGTCGGCTGACGAGGCCGAAGCGGTCCCGCAGCGGTCCGGTGATGAGGCCCGTGCGCGTCGTCGCGCCGACGAGCGTGAATCGGGGCAGGTCGAGCCGGATCGAGCGCGCCGAGGGGCCCTTGCCGATGACGATGTCGAGCTGGAAATCCTCCATCGCCGGGTACAGGACTTCCTCGACGGCGCGAGGGAGTCGGTGCACCTCGTCGATGAACAGGACGTCGCCGTCGTCGAGGTTGGTGAGGATGGCGGCGAGGTCGCCGGCGCGTTCGAGCGCCGGTCCGCTGGTGACCCGCAGCGCGACACCGAGCTCGGCGGCCACGATCCCGGCCAGCGACGTCTTCCCCGTTCCGGGTGGTCCGGCGAAGAGCACGTGGTCGACGGCCTGGCCGCGCTGCCTCGCCGCGCCGAGGAGGATGTCGAGGTGCTCTTTGAGACGCTCCTGCCCCACGAACTCGGAGAGGCGCCGCGGGCGCAGCGTGGTCTCCTCGGCGCGCTCGATCGGGTCGGCGGCCGGGCTGAGTAGCTCGTCCCTAGACACGCGTGACCGCCAGCAGCTTCAACGCATCGCGTAGGAGGTCCTCGACAGGGCCGTCGTCCGGGAGTTGGCCGAGGACGTCGCGCACCTCGTCGGACTGGTAGCCGAGACCGGCGAGGGCCGCTCGCACCTCGGCCCGAGTCGACGTCCCGCCCGTCGCGTCCTCGGCGCGCGCGAGCTCGGGCACCTCAAGACGCGCCTTCAGTTCGACGAGCAGACGCTGGGCGGTGCGCTTCCCGACGCCGGGCACCATCGTGAGCGCGTCGAGGTCGTCGTCGACGAGAGCGCGCCGCAGAACGCCCGGTGAGTGCACCGAGAGGATGGCGAGCGCGAGCTTGGGGCCCACGCCGTTGGCGCCGATCAGCACCTCGAAGGTGTCGCGCTCGTCGCGGGACGGGAAACCGAAGAGGACCATCGTGTCGTCGCGCACGTGAAGATGGGTGAAGAGCATCGTGGGTGCGCCAGGCTCGAGCTTCGGGATCGCGCTGAGGGGGACGAGCGTGCGGTAGCCGACGCCACCGACCTCCACGAGAACCTCGCCGGTCGCCGAGCGCTCGAGCACCTCGCCTCGCACCGACCCGATCATCGCCGTGCCTCCTTCGCCAGGGCAGCGCCGATCGCCCGCCCGAGGCCGCCGGGAACGGATCCGCCGGCGGCGAGCGCGCCCCGGAGCCCGGCCGAGCCGAGATGGCACACGGCGAGGCCGAGCGCGTCGGCGGCGTCGGCGGGTCGGGGTGTCCGCTCGAGGGACAGCAACCGCGCCACCATGGTCTGCACCTGCGCCTTGTCGGCGGTCCCGTCGCCGGTGACCGCCTGCTTCACCTCGTTGGGGCTGTAGTGGAAGACGGGCACGCCGGTCCGGCCGGCGATCGCGAGCGCGAGCCCGCTGGCCTGGCCGACGGACATGGCGGTGCGCGTGTTGACCTGGAAGAGGACGCGCTCGACGGCGAGCGCGCAGGGAGCGAGCTCGCGCACGAGCTCGTCGAGCTCACGCTCGAGGACGGCGAGTCGCGCCGGCAGCTCGTCGCCGGGCTCGGTGCGGATGACACCGAACGCCCGGACTGCGAGCGTCCCGCCGGAGCCGCGCGCCACCGCGCCGTAGCCGCAGCGCGATACGCCGGGGTCGATCCCGACCACCGGCCCGGCAGCATCGAACATGGGTTCGAACGTACCGGGGGCGCCCCGGCGGGTGGTGGACCCTCGTCGTCTGCTGCGAGGTCAGCGAAGCAGGAGAACGAGAACGACCACGACGACGACCACGATCAGGACGAGTGCGGGCAGGACGCGCTTCAGGACGGGCGCGCCGGCCGTGCGGAGCAGGTCGACGGGTTCGGCTTCGGGGGCGTCGATCGTGCGTCGGCTCTCCGGCGGCGCCGGCGGCGGCGCCTCGGCGGACGGTCCCGGCGCGACGGACGCAGCCGGCGCGCGCGGGTCGGGGTCGGAGCCGGGGGAACCTGCCAGCACGTCGCGCTCGAGGTTGTCGACGAACTGGCCGAGCAGCTTGCTCGACACGTCGCCGATCACGCCCCGCCCGAACTGGGAGACCTTGCCGGTGATCGTGACGTCGCTGTCGATCGTGACGCGCGTGCCGGATGCGTCGGGCACGAGGATGGCGGTGACGGTGGCGGAGGCGTTGCCCTGCCCTCGGGTGTCGCGGCCCTCGGCACGGATGACGGCGCGGTGATTGGTCTCGTCCTTCTCCGAGAAGTGGGCGGCGCCCTTGTACTGCGCGGTGATCGGGCCGACCTTGACCTTCACGATCCCACGGAACTCGTCGCCTTCGACCTCCTGAAGCTGCGCGCCGGGCATGCACGGCGCGATGCGCTCGACGTCGGTGAGCACGCGCCAGGCCTCTTCCACGGGTACGTCGACCCGGAACTCGTCCCGGATGTTCATCCGTCCTCCCCCCGGCCGAGCGCGCGCTCGGCAGACCTCAGGTCGTCGAGCGTATCGATGTCGGCGGCGCTCCCCGTGCCCGTGCAGTCGACCTCCACGACGTCCGAGTCACGCATGAGCGCGCGGGCGCCGACGTCGCCGTCGAGGCGGCGGGCCGCGTCCCACACGGACCGTCCCAGCAGGACCGGATTCCGCCGCTGCCCTCCGTAGGTCGCGACCGCCAGCGCCGCTCCCCCGCGGTAGGCGTCGGCCAGGCGGCGGTAGGCGTCGGCGCCGACGAGTGGCTGATCGGCGAGGCCGACGCACACCGCGCCCACCTGCGCCCACGGTTCGAGCGCCTCGAGTGCCGCCCGGAGCGACCGCGCGATCCCGCGTCGCCACCGGCGCGCCCGAACAACCATTACGCCCTCGGGCGCGGCCTCGCCGACCGCGTTCCCACCGTGGCCGACGACGACCAGGACCGGGCGCAACCCACTTGCGGTCGCGGCATCCAACGCCCATGACACCAGCGGCCGGCCGCGCAGCTCGACCAATGGCTTGGGGACGTCACCGCCGAGACGCGACCCGCGGCCGGCCGCGAGGACGCCGATCGCGACGTCCGGCTGCGTCAACCCGACGCGGCCTCGAGCGCGCGCCGAACGAGGACGCGCGCGAGGTGCTCGCGGTACTCAGGTGTCGCATTGATGTCGCTCGGCGGTTCGGTCCCGTCCGCCGCCCGCTCCGCCGCCTCCTCGATCGAGGCGCCGCCGGCGAGCGCCTCTTCCACGGCGACGGCGCGGAGTGGAGTCCCGCCCATGTTCACCATCGCGACGCGCGTGCTGCCGTTCCGGACGGCCATCGCGCCGACGATCGCCCAGTCCTGCGCTCGGCGCTGGAACTTCTCGTACGAGAACCCCGCGTCCGGAGTCTTCGGCACCCTGATCTCCGTCAGAAGCTCGTCGGGCTCCAGCGCTGTCTCCAGGAAGCCACGGAAGAACTCCGTCGCGCTCACCGTGCGCTCGCTAGCCGGTCCACGGATCATGAACACGGCGTCCAGCGCGAGCAACAACGCCGGAAGGTCCGACGCGGGATCGCCATGCGAGGCGGAGCCGCCGATGGTTCCCCGATGACGTACCTGGTTGTCGCCCACCTCGGCGGCGACCGTTCGCAACGGCGGACACTGCGCCGCCAGTAGTTCGCTGGTCTCGAGGTCGCGATGCCGAGTGAGCGCGCCCACTTCGAGGTGGTCGCCGGCGTCACGCACGTACGACAGCTCGCCGACGCGTCCGACGTCGATCAGCATCGCCGGCGTCGCCAGCCGGAGCTTCATCAACGGCAGCAGCGACATGCCGCCGGCGAGGAGCTTCGCCTCGTCGCCGTGCTCGGCGAGGGTGGCGACCGCCTCCTCGGCCGAGCCGGCTCGTACGTACTCGAACGGGGCGGGGATCATCGCCCCGCCTCCGCCGCCTCCAGCACTGCCCGGACGATGTTGTGGTAGCCGGTGCAGCGGCACAGGTTCCCCTCGAGACCGAGCCGGACCTCGCGCTCGGAGGGATCCGGGATCTCGTCCAGCAACGACACCGTCGCCATGACCATGCCGGCGGTGCAGAAGCCGCACTGGAGCGCGTGCTGTTCGTGGAAGGCGACCTGGACGGGGTGGAGCTCATCCCCCGATGCGAGCCCCTCGATGGTCGTGACCTCGGCTCCGTCGGCCTGGGCGGCGAGCATCGTGCACGACTTCACGGACTCCCCGTCGACGAGCACCGTGCATGCGCCGCAGGACGAGGTGTCGCAACCGATCTTCGTTCCGGTGAGCCCGAGGACCTCGCGGAGGAACTGGACAAGCAGCGTCCGTGCTTCGACGTCGTGACCCTGGGCCTGCCCGTTGACGGTGATCTCGACCTGCACGGGCTGGGACTCTAATCGGGGACTCGAACCGTCCCGACCGCTACCCGCTGCGGTCGGGACCGGCTCGCTCGAGCTCCACGCGCACGAGCACCCGGCGCTCGCGCTCCATCGCGGCGCGGTAGTCGTCCCAATCCGGGTGCTCGCCGGCCAGGGACCGGTAGTAGTCGACCAGCAGCTCCATCGCGTCCGGCAACGAGACGATCTCGGCGGTCCCGTCCGCCTGGATCCAGTCCCCGAAGAACCCGTTGTTCAGCACGCACAAGGACGTGCGGGGATCCCGGCGGAGGTTCCCGACCTTCACGGCGGTCTCACGTGTGCTGACGGCGACCCGCCCCCCGGCATCGACATTGCAGACGATGGGAGACAGCTGCGGATCACCGTTCGCACGGCGCGTCGTCATCACCGCGTGGTGGTTGTTCCGGATGAACTCCCGAGCGGCTTCGAGGTGCATCGCTACGCGACCACCGCTTGGAGCACGTCGTCCGGAATGTCGAAGTTGGCGTAGACGGACTGGACGTCGTCGTTGTCCTCCAGCGCGTCGACCAGGCGAACGACGCCCCTGGCCGTGGCTTCGTCCGTGAGCGGGACGGTCTGGGTGGGCAGCATCGTCAGGTCGGCGCTTGTGATCAGGATGGACGCGGCTTCGACCGCGCTCCGCACGGCGTGCAGGTCGGTGGGCGCGGTCGTAACGCGCCAGGTGTCGCCTTCGTCGACGATGTCCTCGGCGCCGGCATCCAACGCCGCCAGCATCAGGTCGTCCTCGGTGGCCGCCGGCTTCTCGACCAGGATGACGCCCTTACGCTCGAACTGCCACGCCACCGCGCCGGGCTCGGCGAGCGAGCCACCGTGGCGGACGAAGATGTTCTTGATCTCCTGCCCGGTGCGGTTCCGGTTGTCGGACAGGCACTCGACGTAGACGGCGACGCCGCCGGCGGCGTACCCCTCGTAGCTCGCCGGCTCGTACCGAACCCCTTCGAGCTCACCGGTACCGCGCTTGACTGCCCGGTCGATCGTGTCGGTGGGCACCGAGTTGTCGCGGGCCTTCTGCACCATCGTCCGCAGCGTGGCGTTGCCCTCGAGATCACCGCCTCCGTCGCGTGCTGCGACTTCGATCTGCTTGATCAGCTTGGCGAAGAGCTTCCCGCGCGCCTTGTCCGCCGCGCCCTTCTTGTGCTTGATCGAATGCCATTTCGAATGTCCGCTCATTGGGTTCCTTCGGTGAGAAAGCGCTGGTGCAGCCGCAGGTCGCCCGAAAGCTCCGGATGGAACGTCGCCGCCCAGATCGTGCCCTGGCGCACGAGGACGGGGTGCCCGTGGTGCACGGCGCGGACCTCGACGGCGTCACCCACCCGCTCGACGACCGGGGCGCGGATGAACACGCCGAGGAAGCCGTCGTCGAGGCCGTCCACGGCCAGCCGGGCTTCGAATGACTCGCGCTGGCGGCCGTACGCGTTGCGGACGACGGTGCAATCGAGGACACCGAGCGCCGTCGAGGCGTGGGCGTCCTCGCGGTCGCGGACGTCATCGGCGAGAAGGATCAACCCCGCGCACGTCCCGAACACCGGGAGGCCGCCGGTCAGCGCAGCATGAAGCGGCTCGCGCAGCCCCGACGTATCGAGCAGCTTGCCGATCGTCGTCGACTCGCCGCCCGGGATGAAGAGCGCATCGAGCCCACCCAGATGCTCGGGCACCCGGACCTCGACCGCCTCGACGCCGAGCGCGTCGAGCACCTCACGATGCTCGCGGAACGCCCCCTGGAGCGCGAGGACACCGGCCTTCATGACCTGGAGGGACCCAGTCGTGCGCCACGATCACCAACCCCGCTCGGCCAGCTTCACGTCGAGCTGGTCGATCTCGTCGCCGCGCATGGCGCCGCCCAGGCCCCGCGACACCTTGGCGACGATGGTGGGATCGGCGTGGTGCGTCGTTGCCTCGACGATCGCCTTGGCCCGGGTCGACGGGTCGTCGCTCTTGAAGATGCCGCTGCCCACGAACACAGCCTGGGCGCCGAGCTGCATGACAAGAGCGGCGTCGGCCGGGGTGGCGATGCCGCCGGCACAGAACAGGGGGACCGGCAGCTCTCCATGTTCGGCGACTTCGCGCACGAGTTCGACGGGAGCGCGCAGATCCTTCGCCGACGCGAACAGCTCGGCTTCGTCGGCGACCCCGAGCCGGCGGATGTCGCCCAGGATCGAGCGCAGATGGCGAACCGCCTCCACGATGTTGCCCGTGCCGGCTTCGCCCTTGGAGCGGATCAGGCACGCGCCCTCGGCGATCCGGCGCAGCGCCTCGCCGAGGTTCGTCGCACCGCAGACGAAGGGGACGGTGAACGCCCACTTGTTGACGTGGTGCGCCTCGTCGGCCGGGGTGAGCACCTCGCTCTCGTCGATGTAGTCGACGCCGAGTGCCTCGAGGACCTGCGCCTCGGCGAAGTGCCCGATGCGGCACTTGGCCATGACCGGGATCGTCACGGCTTCCTGGATCGCCTCGATCGTGACGGGGTCGCTCATCCGGGCCACGCCACCGTCGCGCCGGATGTCGGCCGGGACCCTCTCCAGCGCCATGACCGACACGGCCCCGGCGTCCTCGGCGACGGCGGCCTGCTCGGCGTTGACGACGTCCATGATGACGCCGCCGCGCAGCATCTCGGCCAGCCCGCGCTTCACCCGCGCGGTGCCCGTGCTGCGCCCCTCGACCATGTCGTCAGTGTACCGACGGCCATCCCACGAGCCGCCGGTGTTCCTCTACGAGCTGGGCGGGGTCGGGGCCGCCGCGGTCACGTCCACGGGGGCACCGATCGGCAGCAGCTCGACCCACGTGCGGCCGGGCAGCAGCTTGATGGGCTTCCCGGCCGCGTCGACGTACTGGGCGGCCTGCTCCTTCGCCGGTCGCGTCCAATGGCCTCGGACGACCTTGCCGTCGGTGAAGACGATCGCGTCTCCTTGGCCGACGGTCTGACCCTCGGCGGTGGGGTTGCCGGCTCCGCCCTCGTAGTTCGTGTACTGCACGACCACGTTCGTGGGCGCCACCTGCTGGCCGGAGGCCGTCACGAAGGGCGCGAGCCCGTAGCTCCGCTTCCACGTGCGCGACGCGGCGTCGTACGTGTAAGTCGGGTCGTACGGCGCGGTGAACCCGATATGCGCCGCGGCCGCCGGGTCGCCTGCAGACTGCTCGTTACTCGCGAGGTACTGGAACAGCGGCTTGGGCGGTACCGGCTGGCCGCCCTTGGCGACCAGGTCGGCCGGACGTCCGAAGAGATTGTGCGGGGCCGGGCGATTCCGGTCCCGGAACATCGCGTTTCCGGCGCCCGTCTCGTCGACCGCATTCACCGGCGCCTGGCGGATGAGCTCGAGGTTCTGCGGTGCGCCGCCGGAGTACGCGAACACGCCGCCGAGCGGCCACACGATGTTGGGGTCGGTGGCACGCACGGAGCGGATCGGGCCGACCTGGTCGGGCAGCGTCGAGTTGAAGATGCTGAGGAGCCGGGTCACGTTGCCTTCGACCTGCTCCTCGTACACGACGTCGGCGGCCTCCAGCCCCTCTTGCGGGCGCACCCCCCGTTCGTCGGCGTTGTCGATCTTCACTTCGAGCGCGGGGCGCTTCACGCTGTCGCCCGCCGGGGACAGCCCTGTGAGCGGCTGGACCGCGTTCGCCGGGGCCGTCTTCTTCTTCGTCTTCTCGCCGCCGCCACCGCCGCAGGCGGCGAGCACGAGCGACAGCGCCGCCACTGCGGCTACCACCTGCACGATGAGCGTTGTCGGTCGACGCACTACATCTCCTTCAGGATCCGGATCCGCTCATCGAGTGGCGGATGGGTGTCGAACGCCCGGTTGAGCCATGACCCCTTCGAGCCTTGTCCGTTGCCATCACCCTCGCCCCTGCCTCGCTCGAGCGGCGATTCGATCCACATCTGTGCCGTGGCCCGGGTGGCGTGATGCACGACGGCGTGGTCGTTCTTGAGCTTCTCGAGTGCCGCGATCAGCCCGGGAGGGTAGCGAGTGAGCTGGACTCCGCTCGCATCCGCCAACAGCTCCCGCCGGCGACTCACCGCGAACTGCATCAGCAGGGCGATGAAGGGCGCCAGGACGAGAAGCGCGAAGGCGAGGATGACCAGGATGATGCCGAAACCCCCACTGTCGGCGCGGTCGCGCCGGTCGCTGCCCCCGCCGAACCACAGGAACCGCAGCCCGAGGTCGGAGAGCAGCGCGATCGCTCCCACCGCCGTCACCGCGACGGTGGTCACCAGGATGTCGTAGTTCTTCACGTGGGAGAGCTCGTGCGCGATCACGCCCTCGAGCTCCACGCGGTTCATCTGCTCGAGCAGTCCCGTCGTCACGGCCAGGGCGGCGTGCTTCGGGTTTCGCCCGGTGGCGAACGCGTTCGGGGCCGGGTCGTCGACGACGTAGAGCCTCGGCTTCGGTAACCCGGCCGCGATGCAGAGGCCTTCGACGAGGTTGTGGTACCGCTGGTACTCGGGTCCCTCGGCCGGCTTGGCACGGCTCGCAGCAAGCGCAACACGGTCGGAGTAGTAGTACGACCCCCATGCCATGGCGATCGCGAACACGATCGCGACGGCTACGCCGATCAACCCGAAGCCCAGAAGGTAGTTGAACGCAAGCGCGGCGGCCGCGATCAGCGCGACGAAGACGAAGAGCAACACGAACGTCCGTCGCTTGTTCTTCGCGATCTGCTCGTACACGAGCGACCGCTAGAACTGGACCCGGACTGGCCCCGTCGCCTCGGGCTCTCCCTCGAAGTACTCGCGTTTCTCGAAGTTGAACATCCCGGCGATGACGTTGCGCGGGAAGGTCTGGAGCTTGTTGTTATACGACAGCACGGAGTCGTTGTAGAACTGGCGTGCGTAGGCGACCCGGTCCTCGGTCGAGGTCAGCTCCTCCTGCAGGGACAAGAAGTTCTGGTTCGCCTTGAGGTCCGGGTAGGCCTCGGCCACGGCGAACAGGCTCTTCAGCGCGCCGCTCAGCACGTTCTCGGCTTCGGCTTGCTGCTGCGGGCCCTGGGCGTTGATCGCGTTGGCGCGCGCCTGCGTGACCTGCTCGAACACCCCCCGCTCGTGGGCGGCGTAGCCCTTCACCGTCTCGACGAGGTTCGGGATGAGGTCGTAGCGACGCTTGAGCTGCACGTCGATCTGCGACCACGCGTTGTCGATCCGGTTTCGGAGCCGGACCAACCCGTTGTAGCTGAGGATGAAGACGAGAACGATGAGGACGACGATCACGCCCACGACGATGCCGACGATCACGTGAATGCTCCTGCTTGGGAGACGACAAGCCGCACTCTACCGTCCGGCCTGGTGACCGCCCTCTCGCCCCGTTCAGTGCCCGCCGGCGATCGCCCTCAGGCGCCGGTGAGCTCCTCGGGCTCGATCACGATCGTGACGCGCTCCTCCCCCGGCTGCCGGAACGGGTACCGCTCCTCCCCCAGGTACTTCTGGGCCAGGTGGTCGATGTCGGCGTCGGCGCCGACCCCGCGGCGCTCGGAGACGTGGCCGCGCACCTGCACGTACTCGTAGGGGTTCTCGGGGTCGACGGCCGCCAGCGCCGCCGACGCCTCCAGCCCGAGCAGCCGATCCTTCACCCGGCCCCGCGCCGTGTTGATCCACACCGTGTCCTTGTCGTCGACGTCGACCCACACCGGCGTGACGTGCGGCCTGCCCGAAGAATCGACGGCGGCGACGTGGGCGAAGGTCCGGGATCGCAGGATCTCTCGTGCTCGATCACTGAGCTTCACGTGACTCTCCTCGTGACGGTGATGTCAGGAGGACCTACCCACCCACGCCCGGAGGCGATGCATCCCCCGGTCGACCGCGGCGAGGAGCGCGCCGTGCAGCTCTGCGCTCGCCGCCGCCAGCACGGCCAGCCCGTGGGCGCGTGAGGAGCCCACAGCGGGATGAGTGTCGAGGGGACGGCCGTCGGCATGGGTCGCCACCCCGCCCGCCTCTTGAACGATCAGGACGGCGGCGGCGACGTCGTACGCGAAGTTCGTGCACACCGCCCCCTCGCCGACCTCGAGGAAGGCCGCCTCGGTCTCCGGGCACTCGTCGACCATGCGCCGCCCGACGTCGACGTAGGCATCGAGCTGCCCGGTCACGATGCGGGTCATGTTGAACGTGGCCGAGCCCAGGTCGAAGTAGCCGCCGCGCATGCTCGAGCCGTCGACGAGCTCCTCGAGCACGACGCTCGTCGGCAGCAGTGGGCGCCCTCGCAGCCCCGCCGTCCAGAACAGGCTGCGCAGATCCGTGTTGTCCGAGAGTCGGAGCTCGAGCAGCTCCCCCGACGCGCCCTCGCGCCCGGCGCCGCGGCCGCGGGTCGCCCAGAAACGCTGCCCGTTCCTCAGCTCGTGCACGACGCCGAACGACACGTCACCGAGCCGGGCGTCTTCGCTCGGCGGTACGACGGCCACCGACACGCACCCGGACTCCAGCCCGGCCGCGGCCGGGCGCGTCCCATCGACCGGGTCGACCACGAGGAACGCGCGCGGCCGGCCGTACGTGACCAGACCGCGATCCTCGGAATAGAAGCCGATGTCCCCCTCCGCCTCGAGGCGCTGCTCGACCACTTGCTCCGCGACCTCGTCGATCGCCATCGTCACGTCCCCGCCGGGCGCACGGGACACGCGCTGTCGGGCGCGGGCGGTCCCGAGCTCCGGCCGAACGGCATCGCGGACCTGTGACGCGACTTCGAGCGCGAGCCGGTCCGGCTCCGTCACCGCGTGACGGCGCGGCGGTCGATGGCGACTTCGTAGAGCGCGATGAACCGCTCGGCGACATGGCGCATGGAGAACTCGCTCGCCCGCTGCTCCCCCGAGGTGACCAGCTCGGCGCCGCGCCTCGGATCGTCGAGGACACGCTGCAACGCGCCGCGAAGGGCGGCGGCATTGCCCGGCTCGACGAGAATCGCGTCCCTGTCGACGCGGGCGACATTGTGGAAGCCGTCGATGTCGGATGCCACGACGGGTGTGCTCGCCGCCATCGCCTCGAGCAGGACGATCCCGAAGGATTCGCCCCCGAGTGCAGGCGCGCAGAACACCGTCGCACCGCGGAGGCGGCGCGCCTTCTCCTCGTCGGAGATCCGCCCGATCCACTCGACGTTCGGCACGTCACGGCGACGCAGCTCGCCGGTCTCCGGCCCGTCGCCGGCCACCCAGAGCACGGCATCGCGTTCGAGGTCGGAGAACGCGTCGAGCAGGACGCCGAGACCCTTGCGCGGTTCGTGGCGGCCGACGAAGAGGATGGTGGGCCGGTCGGCGGCCCAGGGGGTGGCCTTGGCGAACTGCGGGACATCGACCCCGTTCGGGACCACCTCGAAGTCTCCGCCGAAGAACTTCTGGGCGTGCTCCGCTGCGTCGTCGGAGACCGCGGTCGTGATCGTCAACCGGCTCAGCCACCGTTTGAGCGGCGGGCGGAACGCCTTGTACCACGGGTTGACCCGTCCCGTGTACGACGCGTGGAACGTGCCGACGAGCGGCTCGTCTGCCCCGAGCAGGAGCGTCTGGGTCGGGCCGGGCACGAGCGGCTCGTGGAGGTGGATGACGTCGGGGTCGATGACGCGGCGCGCTTCGAGGGTGCGCCGGGCGACGGGCTTGCCGCCCGCGATCGGCGCCACCGACCCGTTGGACGAGAAGTTGGTGGACGGGCCGACGGTCACGATCCCGCGTTCCGGCGGGGGCCCGTCGCACGGCGCAACCACGCGAGCATCGACGCCCAGCTCGCGCAGGCTGTGGGCGAGGCCGAGTACCTGCCCTTGCACGCCGCCGAACACGGACAACGAGTACGGGGAGACGAGGAGGACGCGCATCACGAGCCTCCCGTCGCGTCGCGGCTGCCGTTCCTCGTGTCGTCGCTCGGCCAGTTGGGTTGCAGGAGGTGCCATTGTTCGGGCGCGGCGCGAATGAGCTCCTCGAAGCAGTACGCGAGGTCCTGGGTGACACGAGTGACGTCGGCGCGCAGGCGGCCCCTTCGCTGTGCCGGCAGGGGAGGCGTCACGACCGCATGGTGCCTTCCCTGACGCTCGAAGTACACCGCCGTCGGCATCAGCGGGGCGCCGGTCCGCAAGGCCAGTGTCGCCGGCCCGGCCGGCAGCGTGGTGCGCTCACCGAAGAAGTCGACCTCGACGCCGTCGCCCACGAGGTCACGGTCGCAGAGCAGGCACACGACCTCGTTGCGTCGGAGCGCCTGCAGGACCGCCGTGCCCGCCTCGGGGCCGAGTTGCACGACGTTCATCCCCAGCGCCCTCCTGACGCCGGCGAACCACTCGTACAGCTCGGGCGGCTCGACCGGCTCGGCGACGACCGTGAGCGCGAGTCCCTGCGACGCCAGCCAGGCCCCGGCGAAGTCCCACCCGCCGACGTGCGGCAGCGCGAGCACGGCGCCCGTCCCCTGTTCGATCGCGCCCTCGATGTGCTCGAACCCGACGATGTCCATCTCCAGCGGGCGGTCGGTCTCGTTGGGAAGGCGGAAGAGCTCGAGCCAGTAGCGACCGTACGAACCGAACGTCTCCGCCACCGCCTTGTGCAACGCCAGCCCGTCCAGCTCCCCCGCCGTCGCCCGGCGCAGATTGCGCTCGACCTGCCGCCGGCGGGCGGGCATAGCGAGCGAGAGTGTCTGCCCGAGCACGCGCGCCGCCGGCTGCGCCAGGGGCTCGGGCACGATGCGGGCGAGTTCGGCACCGGTTCGGTACGCGAGGTAGGCGGCGCGCGCCTTTATCGGGTTCGGCACCCGGATCGAATTCGGCACCGGTCTGGTCAGGGACGGGTGCGCCGCCGGGAGGACCGGCTCGGCGACGGCCGCCAGCGCCACCGGTCGCCGAAACGGCGAGTCGCGCTCGTGAGCTCGACGTCGTCGGCCGTGCCCCGAGCGTGGCGGCGACGGGCGATGCCCCCCATGCGCGTGGTCCACGTGGGCTCGGGCCGCTCGGGCGACGCCTGACGCCACACCTTCACGAACCGGTGCGCGGCGGTGATGGCAAGGAGCACGACCATGATCCATAGGACCGGAACGAGGATGCCGAACGCGAGACCGATCGCGAGCAGCACCATCCTCTCGGCGCGTTCCATGATCCCGCCGTTGGCCGTGAACCCGAGGCTCTCGGCCTTGGCGCGCTCGTACGAGATCAGCATCGACAGGGCAGCGGCGGCCAACGCCAGCACGGGGAGGTAGGCGCCCTCCCCTACCAGGAACCAGGCGACCCCACCGAAGAGCACGGCATCGGCGACACGGTCGGACACCGAGTCCAGGAACGCGCCGCGAGGACCTGCCCGTCCCGAGTGGCGCGCGACCGTGCCGTCCAGGATGTCGGGCACGCCGGTCGCGATCACGCCGAACACAGCCAGGACGAGGTGGCCGGAGGCGATGAGGAACGCCGTCCCGACGGCGAAAGCCAGCCCGATCACGGTCAGGACGTCGGCGTTGATCCCGGCGCGCTTCAGGCCCTTGCCCACCGGCTCGAGCCCGCGCTCGACACTGGCGCGCCAGCGTCCGTCGAGCATCTGGGTCCTTCCGCTCGCGAGCGCGACCACTCAAGGCTACCACCGGCCCTGCCGGGTCCTCGGCGGCCGGTCTTAGACTCCTGGGCGCAGAACAGGGGGAATGACTTTGAAGGTCTATCCGTCGGCGAAGATCCGGAACGTCGCGCTGGTCGGGCACGGAGGATCGGGCAAGACCAGCCTCGCCGAGGCTCTCCTCTTCGTCACCAGGGCCATTCCCCGTATGGGACGCACCGAGGACGGCAACACGGTCTCCGACTTCGACCCCGAGGCGGCCCGCCGTGGGATCTCCGTGTCGATGGCGATGGCGCCGTTCGAGCACGAAGACACCAAGGTGAACCTCCTTGACACGCCCGGGTACGCCGACTTCGTGGGTGATGTCGCCGCCGCCTTGCGTGCCGCCGACCTGGCCGTGTTCGTCGTCTCTGCGGTCGAGGGAGTCGAGGTACAGACCGAGATGGCATGGCGCATGGCCGAGCAGGCCAAGCTGCCTCGCGCCGTGTTCGTGAACAAGCTCGACCGCGAGCGGGCGTCGTTCGCCCGGACACTCGACGACCTCAAGGCGAGGTTCGGCGCCGGCGTCGCGCCCCTGGAGCTCCCCATCGGGGAGGAGGCGTCGTTCCGCGGTGTCCTCGATCTGCTGACCGACACCGCGGTCACCTACGAGGGCGAGACGGGCAAGGGCGCCGAGGGCCCGATCCCCGACGACATGGAAGGAGAGGAGCATTCCGTCCACGACGCGTTGGTGGAGGGCATCGTCGTCGCCGACGACGACCTGATGGAGCGTTACCTCGCCGACGAGTCCATCGACGTCAAGGAGCTCGAGCAGGCACTCGCCAAGGGCATGGGCGATGCGACGGTGTTCCCGGTGCTGTGCGGGAGCGCCACCAAGCTCATCGGCGTCGACCGGCTCGCATCGTTCATCGTCCACGAAGGACCGCCGCCGGTGGGCGCCGACAGCATCGGCGACGCGCCGCCGGTCGCGTTCGTGTTCAAGACGATCGTCGACCCCTACGTCGGGCGTGTGAACCTGTTCAAGGTCCTGCAGGGAACGATCAGGGCCGACGTGTCGCTCCTCAACAACCGCACGGTCTCGGAAGAGCGCATCCACCAGCTCGCGGTGATGCGTGGCAAGGAGCAGGAGTCGACCAGTGAGGTTCCCGCCGGCGACATCGCCGCAGTGGCCAAGCTGAACGACACGTCGACCGGCGACGTCCTCGGCGCGCGGGGCGCGGACGTCGAGGTCGACGCCTTCGAGCCGCCGAAGCCGGTGTTGCCGATCGCGATCAGGCCGAAGTCGAAGTCGGACGCCGACAAGCTCGCCAACGCGCTTCACCGCCTGCTCGACGAGGACCCGGCGCTGCGGCTCGAACGCAACGCCGAGACGAAGCAGACGCTGCTCTGGGGCATGGGCGAGACGCATCTCTCTATCGCGCGCGAGCGCCTGCACCGGAAGCTCGGCGTGGAGGTCGAGACCGACGACGTCGAGGTGGCGTACCGCGAGACGATCACGGGAACCGCCGAGGCCGAGGGCAAGTACAAGAAGCAGACCGGTGGGCACGGGCAGTTCGGGGTGGCGTTCGTGCGCGTCGATCCGCAGGAGCGCGGCGCCGGTTTCGAGTTCGTCGACGAGATCGTCGGCGGCGCGATCCCGCGTCAGTTCATTCCCGCCGTCGAGAAGGGCATCGTCGACGCGATGGAGAACGGCGGCGTGTTCGGGTACCCCGTCGTCGACGTGAAGGTGACGTGCTTCGACGGCAAGTACCACTCCGTCGACTCCTCCGAGATGAGCTTCAAGATGGCGGGCTCGCTCGGATTCAAGGAAGCGCTGGCCAAGGCGAACCCGATCCTGCTCGAGCCGATCAGCGAGCTGGTGGTGACGGCGCCCGAGCAGTACCAGGGCGATCTCATGGGCGACCTCAACTCGAAGCGGGGCCGGATCCAGGGGTCCGGGCCGGTCGGCCACGGAGAGATGGAGATCGTCGCCCAGGTGCCGACATCAGAGGTGTTGCGGTACGCGATCGACCTCCGGTCGATCACGGCCGGCCGCGGCCGGTTCGAGATCAGCCACTCCCACTACGACCCCGTGCCTCCCCACCTCGCCGACCGCATCGCCCGACAGCAGGAGCCTGCCAAGGCGGGCTGACCTCAGCCGGCGGTGGAGTTCCCGTCTCCCCCACCCAGGCCGAACTTGGACCAGTCCTCGGGATCCCTAGCAGCCTGCGCTGTAGGAACCCGCACAAGTCCAGGACTAAGGCTGAGCGCTGTACGACCGGATTAGTCCCCGTGGACCCTGGCCGCGGGGCGAGCGACAGTCGCTTCTGTTCTCGCTGGTTTACGCCGCTAGAACAGCAGAGACGTTGGTCGCTGGCTCGGCAGGACGCTCTCCCGTCGTGGTGACGTCAACGGTTCGCTCGCGCCGAGGCGGAGTCCGCATCAGCAGCGGTGACATAAGGATGAAACCCAGTGAACGCTTCGCGTCGTCATCGAGATGGAATCTCTCTAGAACCGCGTCGACGTCCCAGCCTTGTTCCGGTGAAAGGACTTCGATACCTACGGCCATGCCGTGCTCATCGACGTCGACGACTGTGCCGTCAGCCATTTCGACCTGCCCACTGACGGGCCGGTCCTGGACGTAGATGTAGAGCGCGTTTCCGCTTAGGTCGTATGTCCAGCGCATGGTCGGTCGTTATCCCCCTCGGTCAGGTCAACACTGTAATCACATGGCCTATGTCGTGCTCGTCGACGACAACCTGTAGG
>DATFXL010000106.1:0-23639 GCA_035316025.1 Acidimicrobiia bacterium | reverse complement strand
GTGGCGTCCGAAACCGCGTTCGTGATCGCTCCGGGAGAGTCCGTCGGACAGCTCCCTCCGAGTCGAGGCGAGATAGCGGACGTCCGTGCGAGCTTCCCGCAGTCGCGCTGGCGAGTCACCGACGAGCGGCTCCGCCAGGTCGCTGAGATTTACCGCGCCGCGAACGACCGCGGCGAACGGCCCACTCTGGCCGTCGCTCAGGCGCTCGGCTACTCCCGCGAGTACGCCAGCCGACTAGTGATGCGGGCCCGGGACGCTGGGCACCTCGGTCCGGCCCAGAAGGGGAAGGCCGGGGAGTACCAGGAAAGACCGGTCAAGCGCCGACGCAAGAAGAGGGGACAGAAATGAGCCAGCGCAAGCGCACCCGTTACCCGGGCGTGTTCCAAGACGAGAAGACCGGCGAGTACGGCTACGTCGTACGCGAAGGCGTCGACCCGAACACCGGCAAGGTCAGGTGGCGGCGACGCTGTGGTTTCGAGCGTGCAGCCGATGCGCGAGACGAGCGCGAGAAGATGGCCCGGAGCGCCCGTAAGCGTCGCGTCGCGCCGAAGCGGGTCACGGTCGCCGAGCTCCTCGAAACCGACGCCGAGACGCAGCACCGTCTCGGCAAGTGGCGCGGCTCCACGAAGGACGTCTACCGCCGCATGCTCGACCAGTACGTCCGTGGAGCGATCGGCAGACTGCGCGCCCAGGATCTGAGCGCCGGTCACCTCGACCGGCTGTACGGGGACATGCTCGCCGACGGCCAGTCGCCGGCGACTGTGCAGCTCGTCCACGCGATGATCTCGGGGGCGTACAAGCGTGCCCTCAAGCGCGGCGAAGTTTCAGCGAACCCGTGCCCGCTTGCGACGCCGCCTTCGATCCAGCAGGCCGAGACCGCGTCGTGGACGCTCGATGAGGCGCGGACATTCTTCTCGCATCCCGACGTGCGGGCCCACCCGGACGTCGTTCTGTTCCGGCTCTTGTGGGCGACCGGGATGCGTCGCGGGGAGGCGGTCGCTCTTCTGTGGGAGGACGTCGACCTCGAGGCCGCCGTCATCGTGGTGCGCCGTAACGCCACCGCGGTCGGCGGCGAGGTCCTCGTCGGCGAGCCGAAAACGGCGCGGTCGAAGCGACGCGTGAAGATCGGGCCGGACACGGTCCGGCAACTGCGCGTCCACCGGGCCCGCCAGGACGAGCACCGGCTCGCCATGGGCTCCGGCTGGCGCGAGCACGGGCTCGTGTTCCCTGCCGTCGGCGGGACGCTGCAGAACCCGACGACCGTGTCGTCGCGGTTCGCGACGCTCGTCGCGAAGGCAGGCGTTCGGCGCATCTCGCTGCACGGGCTCCGGCACGCCGCGGCGACGCTGATGCTCGAGCGGGGCCTGCCGGTCCACAGTGTCGCCAGCAGGTTGGGGCACGACCCGGCCGTGCTGTTGCGCCGGTACAGCCATGCCGTGGTGGATAGCCAGGACGCTGCCGCCCAGCTCGAGACGCTGCTCGACGGCGACCAGCCGGCGCTGCGGGTCGTGGCGGCCGACGACGGGCAGCCGGACGACTTCGAGGCGGTCGAGAATCTGGCGGACTTTTAGTGACCCCAGGTGTGACCTCGGACTCCGCGGACGTCGCTCGCAGCCCGCTGACCTGCGCAGACAGAGACGCTCGGCACTCTTTCAGCGTAAGAGGGTGTTACCCCCGATCGGCGGCGCGGCAACCGCCGCCCTCGCAGCGCTTCAAGTCCGAAAGCTGGCGGGCCAGGTCGCCGACGACCTTCGGGTCCGCGGTGCCCACGATGTCGTGGAGCTGACCGGGGTCGGCGCGCAGGTCGTAGAGCTGGCGCTCCCCCGTGACGTACTCGACGTACGCGTACCGGTCGGTCCGGATGGCGGCGTACTCAGGGATCGCGACGGCCTGGAACTGCCCCCGCCGGACGACCGGAGCCTGTGGGCCGGTCACCGGCGTCTCGGCGTCGGGCGGGTTCGTGTCGTTGTCGGGGTCCCGCCGGGTTGCTCGATGAACGCGCCCGACTTCCGGGAGAGGACGTCGACGAGGTAGTCCTGCGGGCCGGATCCGTAGCGAACGAGCTTGCCGTTCTCGTTCAGCCTGTAGTTGTACTCCGAGTACGGGTTGCCATCGGAGGTCGGGCTATCCCACTCGTCCCAGCCGGCGGGCACGAAACGCCGGATCCACACTCTGCGGATACCCGTTCAGGTACTTTCCGAGCAGCCCGGTGCGGTACCCGGCGTGGTGCAACCACGTGGCGACGGTCGACTTCTCGTCCCCGTTCGCGTGGAACTTCTGGTACCCACCGTCGGGCACAAGGTTGCCGAGCACACCGTGCTCGTGGACGTACTGGCCGCGCAACGTCGACGACCTGGACGGGCAGCACAGCGAGTCGGTGACGAAGTAGTTCGAGAACGTCGCGCCCTTTTCGACGAGCAGCGAATCGACCTTCGGAAACAGTGACGGGTCCAGGTAGGAGGTGAGGTCGAGGTCGTCGGTGAGGATAAACACCACATTGGGCTTCTTGCTCGACGCGCCCAGGGACGAAGACATCGCTGCCGACGCCCCCGCGGCGGGAAGAACGCCGTACATGACGCCGAGAGCCGCGACCACGATGACGAGAGACCGCAGACGACGGGGGACGCTCACCGTGCGAACCCTCCAGCGTCCTGGTGAGCCAAGCGTCAGCCTCGCATCAGGAAGGCGTGAAGTGCCGTGCGAGACTCCTGGTGTGATGAGATCGGTGTGACGACGTCCCGGCTCACCCGCGACGCGCAACGCATCCTGTGGGCGCAGGCGGTACGCGCCCTCGCGTACGGCTTCGGGGCCGTCCTCCTGGGCGCCACCCTCGACCGCGAGGGCTTCTCCTCCGGTGAGGTCGGCCTGGTCCTCGCCGCAGTGGTGGCGGGGACCGTCGTGTCGTCGCTCGCCGTCGGCCGGTGGGGCGACCGCTGGGGTCGACGCCGCTCGTACATCGTGCTGTACCTCGCGCTGGCGGTGACGGGCGTGGTCTTCGCGTTCTCGGACCAGGTGTGGGCGTTGAGCGCGGTGGCGCTCACGGGCGCACTGTCGACGGAGGTCGTGGAGTCGGGTGCGTTCACATCACTCGAGCAGTCGATGCTGGCGACGGAACTGACGGGGCAGGAGCGGATTCGCGGGTTCGGTACGTACAACGCGGTGGCGACCGCCGCCGGCTCGGTGGGCGCGTTGGCGGCCGGCGCCCCCGACCTTCTGCGCCGCTTCTGGTCGGGCACGCCTGTCGACCAGCGGTTCTTCCTGCTGTTCGTCCCCGCCGCCTTCGCCGGCGCCGCCGTGGCCTGCACCCTGTCGGGCCGGGTCGAAGCAGCGCTTCGCCCGCGCGACCAGCGCCGGACGGCCGGCTTGGGCCAGTCACGTCCCGCAGTGCTGCGTCTGGCCGGACTGTTCGCGGTCGACAGCTTCGGTGGCGGCTTCGTGGTCCAGTCGTTCATCGCCTACTGGTTTGCGGTCCAGTTCGACGCTTCGACCGGCGTCCTCGGCGTCATCTTCTTCGTCGTCGGCGTCCTCCAGACGGCGTCGTTCCTCGCCGCCGCGCGCCTCGCGGAGCGGTTCGGGCTGCTGCGCACGATGGTGTTCACGCATCTCCCGTCCAATGCCTTGCTGGTCGCCATTCCGTTCGCGCCGAGTCTTCTCGGGGCCGCGCTGTTGCTCTTCGGCCGCACCGCGCTCGCGCAAATGGACGTGCCGACGCGGCAGGCGTACGTCATGGCGCTCGTCGACCCCGACGAGCGCACGCCGGCGGCGGCGGTGACGAACACTGCCCGGTATGTGGCGCGCCCGGCGGGCCCGGCGCTGGCAGGCGTGAGCCAGTCCCTGGCGTTCGGGCTGCCCTTCTTCTTGGCCGGAGCCATCAAGAGCGCGTACGACGTCGTGCTGTGGCGGTGGTTCCGCGCCGTCCCGTTGCCCGAGGAGCCCGCGAGCAGCGCCCGCACCTAGGGTGCGCACGTCGCGGACGCGAAGGAGGGATCGGGTTGGCGGCGGAGGTCTGGACGACCGGAATCGCGTGGCCGGGCGTGGTGGAGCGGGCGGCGGGGCGGGCCGAGGCCGCCGGCTTCGACGGCCTGGCCGTTGTCGACTCGCAGAACCTCGCCGGCGACCCGTGGGTCGGGCTGGCGCTGGCGGCGCGGGAGAGTGCCCGCATCCGTCTCGGCACGGCCGTGACGAACCCAGTGACGCGCCACCCGGCCGTCACCGCCGCCGCCGCCGTCACGCTGCAGGTGGCGTCGGCGGGCCGATTCGTCCTCGGGATCGGGCGGGGCGACTCCGCCCTCGCGCATCTCGGGCGGGCGCCGGCCTCGGTCAAGACGTTCAAGCGCTACCTGAGGGTCCTCCAGGCGTACCTCCACGGCGACGACGTCGCGTTCGACGACCTCGGCTTCGACGAGACTGTCGCCCCACCGGTCGAGACGCTGGGGCTCGCGAACGCACCGGCAGCGAGCCGGCTCCACTTTCTCCCGCCGGACTTGCCCAAGGTTCCGGTCGAGGTGGCGGCGACGGGCCCGCGGGTGCTCGGGGTAGCCGCCCGCCACGCCGACCGCGTCCTGCTCGCCTTGGGCGCGGACGCCGGTCGCGTCCACTGGGCCATCGAGACCGTGCGCGCCGCGGGCGGAACGTCCGTGGGCGCGTTCGTGAACGTGGTCGTGCACCCGGACGTCGCCGTCGCCCGGGAGCTGGCGAGCGGAGGTGTCGCCACCTTCGCCCGGTTCTCGGTGATGCACGGCACGGTGAGCGGTCCCGTCGAGCCCGACGAACGCAACATGCTCACGGCCGTGCACGACGCGTACGACATGACCCGTCACACCCAGGTCGGGTCGCCCCAGGCCGCCACGCTCACACCCGAGTTCGTGGACCGCTTCGGCATCGTGGGGACGCCCGAGACGTGCGTTGGACGCCTCCGCGAGCTCGTCGACCTGGGGGTGGACAAGCTGATCGTCACCGGCCCGACCCGGGGCGCCGACCCCGGAGAAGCGCGTGCCGCGATCCAGCGGTTCGCGGCCGAGGTCCTACCGGAGTTGCGGAGCTGAGCGCGCGTTCCGGGGCCAGGCGTACCATCTGTGCCGTGGACCTTGCTGTGATCTCCGCCGATTCGCACATCACCGAGCCGCCCGACACCTACGTCGACCGCATCGACCCCAAGTACCGCGACAACGCCCCGCGCCTCGAGTTCATGGGCGACGAGGTCGGTGATCTCTTCGTGATCCCGGGGATGAAGACGCCCGTACCGATGGGGCTGGTGGCTGCGGCGGGCAAGCCGGCGGAGGAGATCCGCGTCACTGGCGTGCGATTCGAGAACCTGCACCGGGGCGGCTGGGATCCCGAGGCCCGCCTCGCCGATCAACGACGCGACGGGGTCGCGGCCGAGGTGCTGTACCCGACCGTCGGGATGCAGCTCTGCAACCACAAGGACTTCGACTACAAGAAAGCGTGCTTCGACGCGTACAACCGGTGGATCGCCGAGTACTGCTCGGCCCATCCCGACCGTCTGCTCGGCTGCGGGCAGACGGCGATGCGCTCACCCGAGGAGGGCATCGATGACCTGCGCGCGATCGCCGCGCTCGGGTTGCGGGGCGTGATGATGCCGGGCAATCCCGCGGTCGAGGATTACGACTCCCCCGTCTACGACGCGTTCTGGGAAACGGCAGTCGCGCTCGGGCTGCCGCTCTCGTTCCACATCTTGACGACGCGCGAGACGACACCGACGCGCGGGCCTCGGATGAACATGTTCTTGTCAGTCGTCCGCGGCTGCCAGGACATCATGGGGACGCTCGTGCTCGGCGGCGTTTTCGAGCGCCATCCGGGGCTGAAGGTCGTGTGCGTCGAGGCCGACGCGGGATGGGTTCCGCACTACATGTACCGGCTCGACCACGCGTACAAGCGCCACCGCTACTGGCTGCCGCCGGGCCAGGAGCTCACCCGTCTGCCGTCCGAGTACTTCGCCGAGCACATCTACGTGACGTTCCAGGACGACTGGGTCGCGTTCAAGACGGCCGACCTGTTGAATTGGCACCGGCTGATGTGGGCGAACGACTTCCCCCACAGCGATTCGACGTGGCCGTGGTCGCAGCAGATGCTCGAGGAGCACGCGGGTGACCTGACCGACGAGCAGCGCCGCTCGATCCTGTCGCAGAACGCGGCCTCGCTGTACGGCATCCAGACGGCCGGGCTCGCGGCGGCGTCGTAGCGCCCGACGTTTCCCGGTTCTCCGCGTCGGGAACAACGCGCGAAAGCGCCAAAGGAGAACTACCCATGGAGAGCAAGAAGGACGATCTGAAGGGTCGAGTCAAGGAAGCCGCCGGCGACCTGACTGACGACGACGACCTCAAGCGCGAGGGCAAGGCTGATCGCGCTGCCGGCTCGGTCAAGGACAAGATCGAAAAGGCCAAGGAGAAGGGCGAAGAGCTCGTCGACAAGGCGAAGGACAAGCTGCAGCGCAGGTAGCTACGCGCCGCTGAACTCCGCAAGAGCGCCCGGGGATCGATCCCGGGCGTTTTCGTACGCCGGTGGCTGGGGGATCAGTTCGCCGCCGCCCGTCGGGTACGACCGGCTCGTCGCCGGCGATGACGCCTCGCGCGCAGTCGCGGGAGCCATCGGCTCTTGTTCATCGTTCCGCCGCGCCTCCATTCCCAAACGCGCCTTTTGATGGCGAAACGCGTGGATTCGAAACTGCGGTTTCGGGCGGTCGATCCGACGGGTACCGACAGGGCAAGGCACCCGGGTGCCGCTACCGGGAGGCGTCCCGCCGTGGAACACGATGCGACCCTTGAGCTCGTCCCCGGCCTGCGCGCGCCCCACGCCGCCCGCGCGTTCACCGGCGAGACCCTGAACGCATGGGACGTCCGGGCGGGAGACGTTGAAGCCGTCCAACTCGTTGTGAGCGAGCTCGTGACGAACGCGCTGCGCCACGCACCGCAGAGCCCGGTCATCACCCTCCGGTTGCTCTCGCGCGAGCAATGCGTCCACGTCCGCGTCTCGGACCGCGGGCCGGGAGCACCCGAGCTGCGGAGCCCACCCGACCCGGGCGGCGTTCTCGAGAACGGGCGAGGCGTCTGGATCGTCGAAGCCATCACCGACCGATGGGGCACCGAACGCGATGGACGCGGCGGCAAGACGGTGTGGTGCGAGGTCCCCACCGAAAAGGCGTCGAACCGCTGATCAGCCCGGCACGTGCAGCACGACGAACGCGATGTCGTCGCGCGGCTGTCCGTGGTGGAACTCGTTGAGCCTGCGCACCACCGCCTTGACGATGACCTCGGCGCTCGATCCCGCGCACGACTCGAGCACCTCCACGAATCGTTCTTGACCGAAGAACCCTTCGGGGCCTCGGGCGTCGACGACTCCATCCGTATAGAGCACCAACGCGTCGCCGGGATCGAGCCGGAGCATGCGATCGTCCGATGCCAGCTCGGGGAACGGTCCGAGCACCCGCCCCCGAGCGGGGACGCTCTCGACCTGACCCGAGGCAAGCAAGAGGAACGGAGGCGGGTGGCCAGCACAGGACACGATCAACCGGGCGCCTGCACCGTCCCGACGGAGACGCACGTACGCGGCGGTGCAGAACCGCTCTTCGCTGTGACGCCGGACGACTTCGTTCACCAGATCCAGCACGAGCCGGGGACGCTGCGTCTGGGTGGCGGCGGCCCGCGTGGTGTAGCGAACGAGCGCGGCGAGCGTGGCGGCCTCCGGGCCCTTCCCGCAGACGTCGCCGATGACGATCGACCAGTCGTTGCGGGCGCTCTCGAAGACGTCGTAGAAGTCGCCGCCCACATCGCTTCCGTACCGAGCCGCCTCGTAGTGTGCCGCGATCTCGACGCCAGGAATGGTCGGGAGGTGCGGGGGAAGCAGGCTCTGCTGGAGCGTCTCGGCCAGCCGCGCCAGTCCGGCGCGGCTGGCTCGTAGCTCCCGCTCGGCCTCGGTACGTTCGATGAATTGGCCGATCTGGGCGCCGGCGGCGTTCATCATCGCCAGCATGTCGTCATCGGGAGTCCGGCTCTCGGGCGCGAAGAACTCCATCACGCCGAGGACGTCGCGGCCGCGCCGGATGGGAACACCGAAACCACCGTGCAGGCCGTCGGCGGCGGCCGCGGTCGACCGCGGGAAGTTGGGATCGTCGCTGACGTCCGGGATCCATACGGGCGCGCCGGTCGCCCACACGCGGCCGGGGAGCCCTCGGCCCTTGCGGAACGACATCGTGGCGGTGAGCTCCTCGAACGCGGCGCTGGTCTCGGGCGCGCGCCAGGTCGCGAGGCACCGCAACAAGGAACGCTCGATATCCAGTCCCCACAGCGCGCCGACGGACCACTCGAGCACGTCGCACACGATCCGGAGGAGCTCCCGGCTGGCTTCTTCGATCGAGTGCGCCGCTCCGAGCGTCCGGGCGATCTCGTACTGGGCGAGCAGCCGATTCTCGGCGCGGCGTCGTGCGGTCAGGTCGACCGACATCGACGCCACCCCGACCAGCCGGCCGTGTTCGTCGTGCAGCGGCGAGTCGACGACATGCGCCGTCACGATGGAACCGTCTGCGTGCCGGATCGAGAACTCGCCTTCCCAGGTGCGGCCGGCGCAGAGGGCCCCGTAGATGTCGTGTGCGAGCTCCTCGGTCACCGGCGCGGCTGCGAACTCGGCGGAGTCGCGGCCGATCAGCTCGGAAGTGGGACGGCCGAAGAAGACCTCGGCGTACGGGTTGCACCACCGGATCGTCCCCGCGAGGTCCGTGGCGATGATGGACGACTGCATCTCGCGCAGGAGCGGCGAGTCGAGGCGTGCCCACCGGGGAACCTCAGACCCTGCCGTGTCCATCGGGCCGTACTCCTCCCCGGGCCCGCGGGAGAGGGCCATCCGAAACTGTATCCGGGCCTCTTCAGCAAGCCGTTTGGAGCTGTCCCGGCCTACGCACGGCGGGCGGCCCCGCCTTGTTGTCGCGATGCTCCGTCGCAGGCGATACTCACGGGGCGCCGCCTCCGTGGGTCCAGCCGAGGGCACGGGCGTCCGCAGCCGTCGAATCACCTACGGAGCGATGTCAGCAGATCCCGACCTTCGGATCTCGGTCCGCCCGACCGAGGGCGGCACCCGCATCGAGCTCGACGGCGAGCTCGACGTGGCGACCGCGCCCGAGCTCCAGCGGCGCGCCGACGAGGTCGTGGGCGCGAGCGGGGACGTGTGGCTCGACTGCTCCGCCCTCTCGTTCGCCGACTCGTCGGGCCTCGCAACGGTCACGCGCCTGGCCCAAGCGCTCCGGGCCCGGCAGCGCCGACTCGTGCTGACCCAGCTTCGCCCTGCTGTACGCCGGGCAATGGACGTGCTGCAGATCACCGAGCTGTTCGAGCTCGAGTGATCCGAGGAGGCGGCGGCGGCAGAGCGCACCGCCTCGACGGGATTCGCCCTACCCGTGGGTAGCGCCCGGCACGCCCGGCCACCGGGGCCCTAACCGGGTTGTCGATCTCGTATCGCGCTGAGGAGGCTTCCGCGGACGACGATGTCCACCTGCCGCGGGGTCAGGCGGTGGCGCATCTTGTAGGTCTCGCGTTTTGTCTCGTTCGTGACCTCGACGGGCTCGCCCTGTCGTAGCTGTCCGGCGGGATCGTCGATCTCGAGAACGTCGCCCTGGTCGATCCGGTCGTAGTCGCTGGGGTCGACGAAGGTAAGCGGCAGGACGGCGAAGTTGAGGAGGTTCTGGCCGTGGATGCGGGCGATGCTCTTGGCGAGCACGGCGCGAAGCCCGAGGTAGCGCGGGACGATCGCGGCGTGCTCGCGGCTCGAGCCCTGTCCGTAGTTGTCGCCGCCGACGACGAAGTGGTCACCTACCTCGCGCGCGCGGCTCGGATAGGTCTCGTCGACGATGTCGAACGCGAAGTCGGCCATCGCCGGGATGTTGCTCCGGTACGGGAGCACTCGTGCGCCGGCCGGCATGATCTCGTCGGTGGAGATGTCGTCTCCGAGCCTCAGGAGCGCGGGACCACGGAGACGTTCGGGCAGCGGGTCGAACTCCGGGAGCGAGACGATGTTCGGGCCCTTCAGGAGCTCGACGTCGTGTCCGTCGACCGGGGGGACGAGCATCTCGGTGTTCACGTAGTCGCGCGTTGGTGGCTCGAAGCGGGGGTACGGGATACCGAGGTCGCGCGGGTCGGTGATCACGCCGGTGATGGCGGTGGCGGCGGCCGTCTCGGGGCTGCACAAGTAGACCTGGTCCTCTTTGGTGCCCGAGCGCCCGGGGAAGTTGCGCGGGAACGTCCGCAGGCTCGCCCGGCCCGTGGCCGGCGCCTGCCCCATTCCGATGCACCCGTTGCAGCCGGCTTGGTGCAACCGCGCGCCGCCCGTGACTAGGTCGAGGAGCCAGCCTTCGGCCGCGAGCGCCTCGAGCGTCTGCCGTGACGTCGGGTTGACGTCGAACGACACGTGTGGACTCGTCTGACGACCGCGCACCATCATCGCCGGAACGGCGAAATCGCGTAGGCCCGGGTTGGCCGACGACCCGATGACGACCTGGTACACATCGCGCCCGGCGACGTCCCGCACGGGCACGACCTTGCCCGGGCTCGACGGCAGGGCGATGAGCGGCTCGAGCATGGACAGGTCGATCTCTTCGGTGTGGTCGTACGTGGCGTCGGGGTCGGCCACCAGCTCCTGCCAATCGTGCTCACGGTTCTCGGACGCCAGGAAGCGCCTGACCTCGTCGTCGGACGGGAAGACCGTCGTCGTCGCACCGAGCTCGGCGCCCATGTTGGCGATCACGTGGCGATCCATCGCCGACAGCTGCTCGACGCCGGGGCCGTGGTACTCGACGATCCGGCCGAAGCCGCCGTCGACGCCGTGCCGGCGCAGCATCTCGAGAATGACGTCCTTGGCGCTCACCCACTCGGGCAGCTCGCCGACCAGGCGGACGCCCCAGATCTCCGGCATCGCGAAGTAGAACGGCTCGCCGGCGATCGCGAGCGCGACCTCGAGGCCGCCGGCGCCGATCGCGAGCATGCCCAACGAGCCGGCCGCGCAGGTGTGGCTGTCGGACCCGACCATGGTCTTGCCGGGGGCGCCGAAGCGCTGCATGTGCACGGGGTGGCTCACACCATTGCCCGGCTTACTGAACCAGAGCCCGAACCGACGGCACGCGCTCTGCAGGAACACATGGTCGTCGGCGTTGCGGAAGTCTGTCTGCAACACGTTGTGGTCGATGTATTGCGCCGACAGCTCGGTGTGCACCCGGTCGAGGTTCATCGCCTCGAGCTCCAGCATGACGATCGTGCCGGTGGCGTCCTGCGTCAGGGTCTGGTCGATCCGGATCCCGACCTCGGCGCCGGGGGTCATCTCCCCGTCGACGACGTGTTCGGCGATGAGCTTCTGCGCAACGTTTCGAGCCATGGTCCTCGAGTCATCCTCGCACTCCCACGACTGTCGACGTCAACCGCGGCTAGGTTTCCGGGCACGCGACAAAGGGTATGGACGCGGCGGCTATGAACCCGGCCGAGCGGCTGGTGCGGCGGGTGGATGCGTTCCAACAGCGGCATCGGCTCCCAGGTTTCGTGTTCGGCGTCGTCAAGAAGTTCGGAGACGACCGCGCCGGATCGCTTGCCGCGTTGCTGGCGTATTACGGGTTCCTCGCCGTGTTCCCGCTCCTCTTGCTCGCCGTGACGGTGCTCGGGTTCGTCGCGCAGCACAACCGCGACTTCCAGCAACGTCTCGTCGACTCCGCGCTCGCGGAGTTCCCCGTCATCGGTGATCAGATCGGCAGGAACGTCACCTCGCTCCGCGGCACCGGTCTCGGCCTCGTGATCAGCTTGATCGGTTTGGCATGGGGGGCGCTCGGCTTCACGCAGGCCGGCCAGCACGCCATGGCACAGGTGTGGAACGTGCCCGGCGTCGACCGTCCGGGCTTCTTCCCCCGGTTGGCGCGCGGCGTCTCGATCATCGGCGTGCTCGGCCTCGGCACGGTCGCCACGTCGACCTTCTCCGGGTTCGGCGTGTTCAATTCGACGAGCCTTGCGCTCCGCGGACTCACGCTGGTCATGGCCACCGTCCTGAACGTGGGCTTGGCCGCGGCGACGTTCCGGCTGCTCACGCCTCGATCCGTGCGATCCCAGGACCTCGTACCGGGCGCGGTGCTGGTCGGTGTGGCGTGGACGGTCCTGCAGCTCGTCGGCGGCTACTTGGTCAGCCGGAGACTCCAGCAGACGAGTGAGGTCTACGGGGTGTTCGCGGTCGTCCTCGGGCTGGTGTTCTGGCTCGCGCTCATCGCGCAGATCAGCCTGTACGCCGCCGAGCTCAATGTCGTGCTGGCGCGCCGGCTGTACCCCCGCAGCATCGTGCAGCCGCCGCTGACCGAGTCCGACAAAGTGGCGCTCCGGCAGCTCGCGCAGCAGGAGGAACGTCGACCGGAACAGCATGTCCGCGTCGACTTCGTCGACGAGGAGCCCGCCGCCGAGGTGGAGGTGCGCCCCGGCCGCGACGGGAGCGCCCCCGCCGAGTCGCCGCCACCTAAAGCGGAGGGTCGGCCGGGCGCGCGATCAGATAGATGAACACGCCGAGGAGTGGAAAGAAGATGATGACGATGAACCACCCGGCCTTGGCCCAACCGCCGTGGTCCTTCCTCCGGAAGTTGTCGACGAACGCCCAGAGAATCACGAACAGCACGAGGACGAACAACGAGAAGATGACGAGCGTCCAGAAGGCGCCCAGGAGCGGGTAGTCGTACGCGAGCACGGGGCTCTCCTCGACTCGATTCCACTGACCTTCCCGACGGTACGGATGCCCGCGCGACCCGGCATCACCCCGACCGGGTGATCTGAGCGCGCGTTGTCCGTCTTTGGACGCCTAAAGGCCGTTTGTGCCCGGACGGCCGCAGTAGATTCGCCCGCCGATGGGGGCCGCGCTGGGGTGGGGAACGCTCGCCGCGTCGTCGCTCGTTCTCGGCGCGCTCCTCGGGATCGCGCGCGTGTGGCCCAATCGGCTCGTCGGCCTGGTGCTCGCCTTCGGCGCCGGGGCCCTCATCGCCGCGGTCAGCTTCGAACTCGCCGAGGAAGGCGCCCAGATCGCCGGCGGTCGGCCGGTCGCCGCCGGTCTCGCGCTCGGCGCGCTCTCCTACTTCGCATGTGACTTCGAGCTCGATCGCATGACCGCCCGCATGGAGACGAGCGGGCGGGGCAGCGTCCGCGTCGACGCCGGCCCCGCGCTCGCGCTCGGCGCCGTGCTCGACGGCATCCCCGAGCAGCTCGTGCTCGGCATCGGCCTTGCCACCGGGGGTGAGGTGGGCGTCGGCTTGCTGGTCGCGATCTTCGTCTCGAACCTGCCCGAGGCCATCGGATCTGCCAGCGAGCTCCGCCGGGCGGGACGCAGCGATCGAGACGTGCTCCTGCTCTGGGTGGCGGTGGCAGCTGCATGCGCCCTCGCCACCGTCGCGGGATATGCCGTCGCCGACGTGGCGTCGCCGGGATGGCAGGGAGGCATCAACGGCTACGCCGCCGGCGCGCTCCTCGTGATGCTCGTCGACACGATGATCCCGGATGCGGCCGGGAAGGCCGGTCGGGTCGCCGGCGTTGTGACAGCGCTCGGGTTCGCCGTCGCCGCTGGCCTCTCCGGACTGTCGACGTAGGCCGCCGTGTCGCAACCGATCGGCCGCCGCCTCCTCGCCGTCACCGCACTCGTAGCGAACGGCGGCGCGCTGGTCCTTGTCGTACTCAGCCTGTTCGACGACGTAGCGGCTTTGGCCCTCGGTCTCGTGTGCCTGGGACTGGCGTCGATGGCGATGTACGTCGCGCTCGTGAGCCGAGGAGCCCTCCGTTGGATCACGACGACGACGTCCGTGGTGCTCGCGCTCGTCGTTGTCATCGATCTCGTGGTCGTCGCGGATGTACTCCGAGCCATCGCGCTCGTCGCGCTTGCGGCGATCTCAGTGTGCGCAACCAGTGTCGTATTGCGCCAGGCGCTCACCGACCGACTGCGCGCGTCCATCTTGAGGGCGGTCGCACCGGCGAAGCGGCCGGTCCTCGTCGTCAACCCGAAGTCGGGCGGGGGCAAGGCCGAGCGATTCGGTCTCGTCGAAGCGTGCGAGCAACGAGGAGTCGAACCCGTCGTGCTCCAGCAGGGCGACCACCTCGAGGCGCTGGCGGAACGGGCCGCCACGTCCGGCGCCGACGTCGTGGGCATGGCCGGCGGTGACGGCTCCCAGGCGCTCGTGGCCGGCGTCGCCGCCCGCCACGGAATCGCGCATGTGTGCATTCCCTCCGGTACACGCAATCACCTCGCCCTCGATCTGGGATTGGACCGCGACGACGTCGTGGGGGCTCTCGACGCGTACGGCGACGGTTTCGAGAGGACGCTCGACCTCGCCACCGTCAACGCCATGACGTTCGTGAACAACGCGTCCCTGGGGCTGTACGCGGCGGTGGTCGAGTCGGAGGAGTACCGGGACGCCAAGGTCTCGACGACGCTCGACCGGCTCCCCGATCTGCTCGGCCCGAGCGCCGAGCCCTTCCGTCTGCGATTCACGACCCCGGTCGGTGAGCACTTCGACCGCGCTCACGTGATCCACGTGTCAAACAATCCGTATGCGATGCACTCCTTCGTCGGCTCGGGATCACGGCCCCGTCTCGACGGCGGCGTTCTCGGCGTGACGACTCTGCGCATCGACCGGGCCTCCGACGTCCCCGCACTCCTGGCGCTCGTGAAGGCGGGGAGAGCGCAGTCGTTCGCGGGATACCGGGAATGGACCGCCACGTCGTTCCGTGTCGACGCCGACGAGCCCGTAGCGGCCGGCGTCGACGGCGAAGCGATCAGCCTGCGCCCGCCGCTGCTGTTCGAGGCGCACCCGGCCGCGGTGCGCGTCCGCATCCCCCGCCACGCTCCCGGCTTGTCGCCGGGTGCGCTGGCCGAGATCTCGATCGCGCGTCGCCTGGGCGCGCTGACGCGCGTCGCGGCCGGTCGACCGGTCTAGCCTCCGGCAGGCGGCCCGCTGGCGGCGTCGTGGGCGCCGGGCCATACTCACACGCAATCTTCGAGGGAGGTTTGGGCATGGTGCTCGCGGCCGAGTGGACATTCGGCGACTTCGTCCTAGGCGTCCTCTACGTCTTTGCGTGGGTGATCCTCTTCTGGCTCGTCATCACGGTCTTCATCGACGTCTTCCGACGCCGCGACATCAACGGATGGGTCAAGGCTCTGTGGGTCATCGTCGTCATCCTCATCCCGTGGTTGGGCGTCCTCATCTACCTCATCACCCAGCACGACGGCATGGCCCAGCGGAGCGAGCGACAAGCGGTGCAGGAGCGAGAACAGCTTCGGCAGGTCGTCGGCTACAGCGCCGCCGACGAGCTCGAGAAGCTCGACCGCATGAAGAGCGAGGGCCGACTCTCCGACCAGGAGTACCAGAAGCTGCGCGACCGCGTCGTCTCGTAGCCGCCGAATCGACGCCGGCGGGGAACGCCGGCGTCGGCCGGTAGGGTCGATGCGAATGGGATGGTCGCCTGATCCGGACGCGCTCCGCGGCCGCGTCGCGGTCGTCGCCGGCGCGACGAGGGGCGCCGGACGCGGCATCGCGGCGGCGTTGGGCGAAGCGGGCGCGACCGTCCTCTGCACCGGTCGCAGCTCGCGTACCGGCGCCGCCCGGTCCGACTACGACCGTCCCGAGACCATCGAGGAGACGGCCGAACTCGTCACCGACCTCGGCGGGAGCGGTGTGCCGGCGGTCGTCGACCATCTCGACGCCGCCCAGGTGAAAGCCCTGGCCGAGCGCATCCGCGCCGACCACGGCCACATCGATGTCCTCGTCAACGACATCTGGGGCGCCGAGCTCCTCAAGGGTGGCCCGGACAAGTGGAACACCCCGATCTGGGAGCTCGACCTCGACGACGGCCTGCGCATCCTCCGGCTCGCGGTCGACACGCACCTCATCACGACCCACCACCTCCTTCCCCTGCTCGTCGACCGGCCCGGCGGCCTGCTCGTCGAGGTAACCGACGGCACCACCGCGCACAACGCGACGCGCTACCGGATCTCGGTGTTCTACGACCTCGCCAAGGCGGCCGTGAATCGTCTCGCGTTCTCGCAGGGTCACGAGCTGGCACCGTTCGGGGGCACCGCGGTCGCGATCACGCCCGGATGGCTCCGGTCCGAGCTGATGCTCGACGCCTTCCGTGTGTCCGAGGCGAATTGGCGCGACGCCGTGAGCCCGCCCGCGGGCCGCGAACCCACCGCCCCGCCGGACTTCGGCTTGTCGGAGTCACCCCGGTACGTCGGGCGCGCGGTCGTCGCGCTCGCAACGGACGAAGATCGCCCGAGATGGAACCAGCAGTCGGTCGACTCCGGTCAGCTCGCGCGCCAGTACGGCTTCACCGACGTCGACGGCTCCCGGCCTGATGTATGGCGCTTCATCGAAGAGGTGCGCGAGCCGGGGCTGGAGGCCGACGTCGACGACTACCGGTGACGCCGGTGTCGCCGCGCGAGAGCGGGCGTCTGCGACGCCTCGCCGACGAGCTCGAGGAGCTCGGCCTCCCGAAGGGCGGGACCGGCGGTTACCGGGCCATGCTCCTCGAGGAGATCGATCACGCGATGCGACCCGAGGTGCACGAGGGGCGCGTCGCGAGCACCGGCTCGCTGCTCGAGCCCCGCGCCGATCCCGCCGGCTGGGGACCGGGGACGCAGCTCGAGATCGCCCGCTCCCGCGTCGAGCGGCAGCCGCTCGGCGCGTCGCGCCGGTTCGCCGACGGCCTTTCGAGCTGGCTCTTGCGTCGCGCCGACGGCGACGACGAGTGGGTTCTGTTCGACCGGCCCGCCGGATCCGAGCGGGATCTCGTCGTGCTGTCGTTCGCGTTCGACGCGACCATCGTCCAGCGGCACCCGTCGGGCGGCGTGCGCATCGTCGGGCGCTTCGGCGTCCTCCGCTGGGACCGGCTGTCGTGGCACTTCGAGCCGCCGGTGTCGACGTGGATCGACGGGGTCACGGCACCCCCGTTCGTCGGCGACGGCGGCGTCCTTCAGGCCATGCTGGAGTTCGCCGTCCACGACCTCGGCTCGTTGGGTATCGGCTCGCTGCTCGTGTACCGCGCCGACGACGACCCCGGCCCCGCCGTCGAGGAGCGGTTGCCGACGCCGCCGCCGCTGCAGATCGGCACGCCCGCTCATCTCGCCCCCCTGCGACACGCGCTCGCCCAGGTCGACGGCGCCGCCGTCTTCGACGGCGCGGGCGTGCTCCGCCTACTCGGCGTGCGGCTCGTCCCGAGCGCGGCGGCCGAGGAGGAAGTGGACGCCCTGGGCGGGACCCGCCACACCTCCGGGCGCCGCTACAGCTTCGACGACCCCGCGGCGACGGTCATCGCCGTGAGCTCGGACGGGCCCGTCTCGGTGCTGCGTCGGGGCGAGGTCCTCGTCCGGTCACCGGACGGCCCGGCGCTGTCCTGATCGACGCGCCGCGCGACGCGGCGAGTCAGCCCGCGAGCGTGCGAGCGACTGCGTTGCCCGGAAGGTACGGACGTGCCGCAACGTTGCATCCGGGCATGAGCGGAGCCGAAGAGACGCCGGCGGTCCGCGACGACCGCCCCGAGCACCGTTTCGTGCTGGAGCAGGACGGTGCCGAGGGTGAACTCGTCTACGACGTCGAGGACGGGCGTCTGTTCCTGTTGCACACGGAAGTCGCCGACTCGCTTCGCGGACAGGGGGCGGGCGGCCAATTGGTACGCGCCGCCGTCGCTCGGGCCGCCGACGAGGAGCTCACAGTCGTCCCCTGGTGTCCCTACGCCCGGCGCTGGCTGCGCGAGCACCCGGACGTCGCCGGCGCTGTCACCGTCGACTGGCGCGCGCAACGACCGAGCGACCGGCCGTAAGGGTTCAGCGGCCGTCTCCAGCGCGGGCGGTGCACGCACTGGGGCACTGTGGCCGTGCCGCCGTCCGTCACGCAGCCGCGTGCGTAGCGAACGCCTCCAGGCAGTACGACCAGCCCTGAGGACTGTCGACGATCCCGCGTACGGCGTCGGCGTCGCCGCCGTGCCGCTCGATACCGCGGTGCTCGAGCTCGACGCGCGTGCGCGTCGGCGTTTCGGCGATGAAGCGCACCTCGACCTCGCTGGCGTGCGCCGGGTCCGGGTCGTACTGGAAGCTCCCGTTGAGATGCCAGGCGAGGGTGAGCCGTTCCGGCGGGTCGATCGCGAGAACGCGGCCGGTCTCGTACTCCCTGCCGTCCTTGGCCACCTCGTACCACCGCCCGCCGGCCTCGGGCTCCACCACGAAGTCGGCCATACCGGCCTCGCTGATGGAATACTCCTTCGGCCACCAAGCCCCGAACCGGTTCGTGAACACCTCGAAGGCGTGCTCCTGTGATGTTGCGACGGTGACGTGCCGGCGCACCGCCGTGTCGACGTGCTGAGTCATCGCTTTCTGTCCCTTCTCTGTTCGCCGTCCTGATCCTCGACCGCCGTGGCGAACGCGGCGAGCGCCGACTCCCACATCCGGTCGAGGTATTCGCGCATTGCTGCGACCCCCGTCGGATCGAGGCGATAGATGCGACGAGCCCCCTGGGCGCGGTCCGCCACCAATCCCGACTCCTTGAGCACCTTCAGGTGCTGCGAGACCGCCGGCCGGCTGACCGGCAGGGCGTCCGCGAGCGCCCGCACGGGCTGCGGACGTGCCGCCAGCAGCTCGAAGATCGCCAGCCGGGTCGGATCGCCGAGCGCCTCCATCGTCTGCCGGCCCCGGGATCGGTAAGTGAGCACGAACGGTAAGTTAGCACTTACTGACTAGCCGTCAAGGTCGCGGTCCGGTGCCGCGGCGACCTTCATACGATCGGGGCGTGGCGTACGACGCGGTGCTGGCGGACCGGATTCGCGGGCTCATTGCCGGCGAACGCCGTCTGACCGAGCAAAGGATGTTCGGCGGTCTGGCGTTTCTGGTCGGCGGGAACATGGCCATCGCCGCCAGCGGGCAGGGCGGGGTCCTCGTTCGCGTGGACCCAGAGAGATCCGACGACCTCATTGCCAAGACGGCCGCGACCGTCGCCGTCATGCGCGGCCGCCCGATGCAGGGATGGCTGCGCGTGGATCCCGAGCATCTCCGCACGAAGCGCCAGCTCGCGAAGTGGGTCGATCTCGGAGCGTCGTACGCGCGCTCGCTCCCCGCGAAGAAGAAGCGTTAGACGCGGACGTCGGCTCGTCCTGCAGTCGATGGAGCGCCGCGACTATGAATCGGCCGCCCGGGCCGCGATGCTGGCGCGAAGAACCGGGGAGGGTGGTCCGGAACCGACACACGGACGAGGAGCACCCACATGATCGACGTCCGGGGCCTCACCAAACGTTACGGATCGACCGTCGCGGTCGACGACCTCTCCTTCGAGGTCGCGCCGGGGCGGGTGACCGGATTCCTGGGCCCGAACGGCGCGGGCAAGAGCACCACCATGCGCTTGATCCTGGGTCTCGACACGGCGAATGCCGGGACGGCGACGATCAACGGGGCGCGGTATGCGACGCGTCGCTTCCCGATCGACGAGGTCGGTGCCTTGCTCGACGCGCAGGCGTTGCATCCGGGGCGGAGCGCCTTCCACCATCTGCTGTCGCTGGCACAGAGCAACCGGATCAGCAAGCGTCGGGTCGAAGAGGTCCTTGGTCTGGTCGGGCTCGCCGACGTCGCCGGCCGTCGCGCCGGTCCGTTCTCGCTGGGGATGAAGCAGCGCCTCGGCATCGCGAGCGTCATGCTCGGCGATCCGCAGATCCTCCTGTTCGACGAGCCCGTCACCGGTCTCGACCCCGAGGGCATCGTCTGGATCCGCAACCTGTTCCATCGACTCGCCGACGAGGGCCGCACCGTGTTCGTCTCCAGCCATCTCATGAGTGAGATGGCTTTGACGGCACAGCATCTCGTCGTGATCGGACGTGGCAGGCTCATCGCAGAAGACAGTGTCGACAGGATCACGTCGGCCGCCGGGTCGCGGGTCCGAGTCCTCTCCCCGCAAGGCGAACAGCTCGCACGGTTGCTCACGAACGAGGGAGCCACCGTGCAGACCAACGACGGAGCGCTCTCAGTGACGGGACTGGACGCCGCTCGGGTCGGCGATCTCGCCGCCACCCACCGGATCACGCTCCACGAGCTGACACCGCAGCGCGCCTCACTCGAAGAGGCGTTCTTCGAGCTGACCGAGGACAGCGTCGAGTACCACGGCGGCGACGCCAAGCGGCCGGCCGCGAGGGCAGGAGCACCGCAATGAGCTCCGTCCTCCCCGCCGTCACACACGCCGAGTGGACGAAGCTCCGCTCCGTCCGCTCCACCGTCTGGTCGCTGGTGGCGACCATCGGCATCACGGTCGCGCTCGGCATTCTGTTCTGCTTCGCCTACACCCGACGGTTCGATCGGCTCGGACTCCGTGAGCGGCTGACGTTCGACCCGACTGCGCAGAGTCTGCGGGGATTGTTCCTGGCTCAGCTCGCGATCGGCGTGCTCGGTGTGCTCGTCATCAGCTCGGAATACGCCACCGGGCTCATCCGCACCACCCTGACCGCAATTCCGCAACGCCGCGTCGTGCTCACGGCCAAGGCCATCGTGTTCGGCGTCGTCGCCGTCGTCGTCACGATGATCGCCGTCTTCATCGCCTTCTTCGCCGGGCAGGCAGTCCTCCAGAACAAGCACCTGGGAGTCTCGATCGGCGACCCGCACGTCCTCCGGGCCGTGGTAGGCGCGGGCGTCTACCTCACCTTCGTCGGGCTGTTGGGGCTCGCGATCGGGACGATCGTCCGCCGCACTGCCGGCGCGATCGCGACCCTCGTCGGCGTCGTGCTCATCCTCCCACTCCTGGCTCAGGCGCTCCCGAGCCCGTGGAACGACGACATCGGCAAGTTCCTGCCGGGAGGGATCGGGACGGCCCTGTTCAGCGTGCGCTCGGTCGCGGACCGGCTCTCGCCGGCGGCCGCCCTCGTTGTCGCGATTCTGTGGCTCGTCGGCGCATTCGCGATCGCTACCGTCCTCATCAGCAGGCGGGACGCGTAGGACGCGCGTGACCGATTCCACCGCCAACCTCGAGCAGGCCGAGTCCTGGGACGGCCGTCGCGGCGACCACTGGGTGCGATTCGCCGATCACTACGACGCGCTCAACCAGCGCCTCACCGCGCACCTCACGCATGCCGCCGCGGTCGCCACCTCGGACCGCGTCCTCGACGTCGGGTGCGGATGCGGCCTGACCACCCGAATCGCAGCGCGCGCCGCTCCCACCGGCTCAGTCGTCGGCGTCGATCTGTCAGCGGCGATGCTCCGGGAAGCCGAGCGTCGGGCCCGCGCCGACGGCCTCGGGAACGCGCGGTTCGCGAAGGCGGACGCGCAGGTCCATTCCTTCGCGGCCGAGGAGTTCGATCTCGCCATCAGCCGCTTCGGCGTGATGTTCTTCGAAGACCCGGCCGCCGCCTTTTCGAACATTGCGTCCGCCCTCCGGCCCCACGGTCGCCTCGTCTTCTTGTGCTGGCAGGGACGCGACCAGAACGAGTGGGTCACGGCGACGGTGAGCGCGGCGTTCGAGCACGTCCCGACGCCCGCCCCCGACCCTGAAGGGGCGCCCGGCCCCTTCTCGCTCGCGCAGCCGGAGCGGATCGGTCAGCTTCTCGGGGATGCAGGCTTCGAGGCCGTCGCCATCAGCGACATCGCCGAGCCCGTCTTGATGGGCGACGACGCCGACGATGCGATCGAGTTCTGGCGTGGTACCGGCGTCGCACGGGCCGTCCTCGCCGACGTCGATGGCGAGACCGAACGCCGAGCGATCGGCGCCGTTCACCGAGCGCTCCAAGCGCAAGGAGGACCGGAAGGGATCTGGCTCGGATCGGCGGTGTGGCTGGTCTCCGCGACCCGCGGGTGAGGGCTGCGTGCGTCACGGAACGGTGGCAGGCTTGTCACCGTGGTCGCACAGCTCGGTCTCGTCCTCGACTGCCACGACCCGGAGAAGCTGGCGACCTTCTGGTCGGCGGCGCTGGGTTACGAACTGATCGGCGGCGCCGGCAATTACGTGCTCCTGCTTCCGCCCGGTGGTGACGCGGGTCCTCAATTCCTGCTGCAGCGCGTGCCCGAGCCCAAGGAGACCAAGAACCGGATGCACTTCGACATCCACGTCCCGGACATCGAGACGGAGGCGGCGCGGCTCGTCGAGCTGGGCGCCGAGCGGGTCGACCCGGACCAACGCTCCGAGCACGGCAACAACTGGGTGCTGCTCCAGGACCCGGAAGGCAACGAGTTCTGCGTCTGCGACGGCGGCGCCGGCGCCTGAGGGCGCACCCCCCGCAAGGGTCCTCTAGTGTTCAAATGAGTACTTGACAAGCTCGCGGCTGGTCCCTAGGGTCCCCGCATGGGATCTCGGGCCGCCAAGGACGCGCTCTTCGAGGCAGTCGCCTCGGTAGGCAAGGCGCTGGCGAGCGGGCGAAGGGCCGAGATCGTCGACCTGCTCGCCCAAGGGGAACGGTCGGTCGAGGACATCGCAGCGGAGCTGGACCAGAGCGTCGCCAACACCTCGCATCACCTCCGGCGCCTCGCCGGGGCCGGGCTGGTACGGACCCGCCGCGAGGGAACGCGCGTCTTCTACGGCTTGGCCGGCGAACAGGTCGGACAGCTCTGGGCCGTCATGCGAGGGGTCGCCGCTGACCACGTGGCGGAGGTCGACCGACTCGCGCGGGCGTACCTCGGTCGCCGCGACGGCTTCGAACCGATCAGCCGCGACGAACTGGCGCGGCGCCTGCGCACGGGCGAGGTGACGGTGATCGACGTTCGTCCCGCCTCCGAGTACGAAGCCGGCCACGTCGAGGGTGCGCAGTCGCTCCCGATCGGCGAGCTCGAGCACCGCCTGGACTCCGTCCCGCTCGGCAACGAGCTCGTCGCCTATTGTCGCGGGCCCTATTGCGTCTTTGCCGACGATGCGGTTCGGCTGCTCCGACGGAAGGGTTTCAACGTGCGTCGCCTCGAGGACGGGTTCCCGGAGTGGAAGCGCGCCGGCTTCCCCGTCGCCGTCGGCGCGACGGTGGGGAGTGTGCTCTCATGACCGAAGCAGCGGTGGAGATCGACGTCGCCCAACTGCGTCACGACGTCCGGGTCAAGTACCAGAAGGTCGCGACTGCGCCGAACTCCAGGTACCACTTCCATACCGGACGGCCGGCTGCCCGACGTTTCCGTTACGACGCTTCGCTCGTCGACTCGCTCCCCGATCGAGCCGTGGAGTCCTTCGCAGGTGTGGGCAATCCGTTCGAGCTGCGAACCCTGAAGCCGGGTGAGCGCGTCGTCGACGCCGGCTCGGGAGCCGGATTCGACTCCTTCGTAGCGGCGCGGCAAGTCGGCACCGACGGACGCGTCGTCGGCATCGACATGACGCCAGAGATGCTCGACAAGTCCGCCGCGACCGCACGGACTCTCGGAATGCGGAACGTCGAGTTCCGAGAGGGCCTGCTCGAGGCGATGCCCTTCGAGGACGACTGGGCCGACGTCGTCATCTCGAACGGCGCCATCAACCTGTGCCCGGACAAGCGCGCCGTGTTTCGTGAGATCCGGCGTGTGCTTCGACCGGGCGGTTCTCTGCAGTTCGCCGACATCGCCAACGGCAAGCCGGTTCCACCTGAGGCATTGCGCGACATCGACCTGTGGACGGGCTGAATCGCCGGAGGCCTGCCGTGCGCAGGATGGACGGCGATGCT
>DATFXL010000105.1:0-5954 GCA_035316025.1 Acidimicrobiia bacterium | reverse complement strand
AGCAGGTGCAGGCGGCGGTCGACGCCTACGTGGCGGCGTACACGGCCAATGATCGGGCCGCGTTCCTCGACGCCTTCGCCGACGACGGGGTCATCGAGGACCCGGTCGGAACACCGTCGCACTCGGGTCGGGACGCCCGCGGCGCGTTCTGGGACACGGTCCACCAGCTGACCGAGCGCATGACCTTCGACGTCAAGGACGTCGTCATCTGCGGTGCGGAGGCGGCCATGGTCTTCCGGATCCACGCAGGCAGCGCCGACGCCGGGATCGTCCTCGACGCCGTCGACATCTTCCAGGTCGACGACGACGGGAAGATCGCCTCGATGCGGGCGTACTGGGACATGGTGCGCGCGCAGCCGGCCTGACCTGCGCTTGCGCCGCGCGCGCCGCGGGGAGGTCCCGACGGCGGGACGATCTGATCGGCTTGGTCGTATCGCGCGGTCGAGCCGCGCCTGACGTTCAACTCGTGGAAGTCGACGTGCGGGCAACCATCGTGCGCGTCAATGCAGCAAACTGTGCCGTCGAAGGCTCGACGTGATGAGTGTCCTAGAACCCGATTACGACTCCGATCCCGGTCGCCGTCGTGCGTGGGTGGCACCGCGTGACGTGCATGATGTGGTCGGTCCGGAGCTCCGTGGACCGGTGCTCGATGTGGGATGCGGGGAGGGGCGGCTGTTCCCACGACTTGGCGCCGGCGTCACATGGTTCGGCATCGACTCGTCGCGCGAACAGGTCGTGCGCTGTCCATGGCGACCCCTCCTCGTCGGTGACATGCGAGCGTTGCCATTCGCCGATGCGTCCTTCGCCGAAGTGGTGCACCTCTGGTGTCTGTATCACCTCGAGGACCCGGTCACGGCAGTTGCCGAGGCGAGGCGCGTCCTGCGAGACGGCGGTCGCTATTACGCCTGCACCTCGGCAAGAGACAACGATCCGGAGATCATGCCCGAGGGGTATCCGCCTACGACCTTCGACGCCGAAGATGCGGGCGCGATCGTTGCTTCCGTCTTCCCGAACGCGCGGCCCGAGAGGTGGGACGACAGGTTGTTCGCACTCGAAACAAGGGATGACGTTCGAGCGTATTGCCGTCACAACCTCATCCCGCTGCAACGCGCCGAGACGGTCGAGCTTCCGCTCTGGCTGACGAAGCGTGGGGTGCTCGTGCGGGCGAGCAAGACGTAACCACGGCGTTGCCCCGTTGCACGAGGCGCGGCTGTCGGAAGGTCGCCTCTGTGCCCGCCGACGTGGCACTCACCCGCTGAGCGCCGACCCCACGCCCGGGCCGACGCCACCACCGGCGCAAGTCGTGGAGACGAGGCCGACCTTCGCCGGCTAACTCGCAGGTCATGATCTGGTCCGGCCGATCGCGGCAGGTCGCCGGCACAGACTCCCTGCAAGCGGGCGTACCAGGACATGGGCCGCGGCGCCCGCCGGCCCGGGCGCTCACCAGGGCGCTTGACCGCTCAGTCAACTCGACTGGTGAGACGGCGCAGCCGTAGGCCACAATGTTCCGGCCATGCGGGTTGAGTCACGAGATTCCGTCTCGCTGAAGCCGGCCGAGCTTGACGAGTTCGGCCAGCTCCTCGCTTCGGTCGAGTTGCCCATGAAGGACGACGCCCTCGACGACCACATCGAGCGCTTCCCCCTCGTGACCAGCGCCACCACCGACGACGAGCTCTACGGGTTCCTGTTCGGCTCCCTCGAGCGCATCGGCGGAACCCCGTGCATCCTCTGGGGTATGGGTGCCATCCGGCGGGGCCGCCAGGCGAGGCCGACGCTGGACGCCCTCGTGGGCGAGCTGTACCGGCGGGCCGCCATCTCGTTCCCAGACGAGGACGTCCTCGTCGCCGGGCGTTTCGCCCACCCGTCGGCGTACGCACTCCTGAACCAGCTCTCCGACGTCTGCCCCCGCCCGAAGTACTCGCCGACGGGGGAGGAGCGGGCCTGGGGCCGCCGCCTCGCCCGCCGCTTCGGATGCGACAGCCGCTACGACGACCGCAAGTTCCGCCTCAAGGCGAACGCCGCCTCCGCGGCGGTGCTGCACGCGGCGGCGGTGAAGGCGGGAGGCAAGGCCGCCGCTGAAGTCGTCGGCGCCGTGCGGCCCCACAAGGGCGAGGCGGTGATCGCCTTCGGCTGGGCGACGGCCGAGGCCCTCGTCGACGGGCTCGCACCTCCGAAGACGCGTCGCTAGCCGTCGTCGCGGCGGCGCGCCGCCAGAGCGGCGTCGACTTCCTCTCGCAGGTCCTCGGGCGTCGTTACCGGCTGCCGGCACGCATAGTGCTCGCACACGTACGCGGTGGCCTTCCCGCCGATCGGCTCGCGTTCAGCGAGCAGGGGAGTCAGGTCGTGGCCACTCCCCGGAGCGGCGACGACGGCGACCGATGCCGGAAGCAGACGCGTAAACACCTCGCGCCGCAGGGCGTCGATGCCGTTGGCTCCGTCGGCGCCCGGAGGTCCGACGATCGCGACCTCGAGCGGCGGTGTCACGAGTCGCTCGAGGGCGCCGAGGAGGTATGCGAACGCGGTTGCGTGCTCGGCGAGGACGGCCCCGAGCCGGCGCAGGATCTCGCGCGCAGGCTCCTCGTGGCGCGCGTCGCCCGTGAGCGCGGCGAGCCGGAGCAAGCCGTTCGCCGCGAGGGAGTTCTCGGCCGGGGTCGCGTTGTCCTGGTACTCCTTCGGGCGCACGATGAGCGCGTCCGCGTCGATGCCGGTCGTAAAGAAGCCGCCGCCGGCTTCGTCGTGGAAGAGGCGCAACAGCTCGTCAGCCACCCAGCGGGCGTCGCGCAGCCAGGCGATGTCGTCGACCTCGGCCAGCGTGACGAGTGCTTCGAGCAGCGCGGCGTAGTCCTCGGCGTAGGCGAGGTGATGGGCCCGTCCGTCCTGCCACGATCGCAGCAGGCGACCATCCTCACGGCGAAGCTGGGTCAGGAGGAATCGCACGTTGCCGCGCGCGGCGTCCATCCAGTCGTCCCGTTCGAGCGCGGCCGCGGCTTCGGCGAGTGCCCGCAGGAACAACGCGTTCCATGCCAACAGCACCTTGTCGTCGAGCCCGGGACGGACGCGAGCGTCCCGCGCCGCGAGCAGCTTCGGAAGCACACGCCGAATTGCCTCCGGCGGCTTTTCGCTGCGGTCGACCACGTGCAGGATGTTGCCGCGGTACCCGGTGTGCGGGTCCTCGAAGTTGCCGCCTTCGGTCACGCCGAAGTAGCGGACGACGTCGGCGGCGTCGTCGCCGCAGACGCGCTCGATCTCGTCGAACGACCACAGGTAGAACTTGCCTTCGACTCCTTCCGAGTCGGCGTCCTCGGCCGAGAAGAACCCTCCATGCTTGTCGCGCAGGTCCCGCAACACGTAGCCGATCGTGTCCTCGACGACACGTCGATGCCGCGTCTCGCCGGTGACGAGGTACGCGTGCAGGTACGCGCCTGTGAGCAGCGCCTGGTCGTACAGCATCTTCTCGAAGTGGGGGACGAGCCAGTAGGCGTCGGTGGAATAGCGGTGGAACCCCCCGCCGACCTGGTCGTACATCCCTCCCGCAGCCATCGCGTCCACCGACGTGCGCACCATGTCGAGCGTCTCGGGCGCCTGATTACGCACGTACGTGCGCAACAGGAAGTCGAGCGTCATGGCCTGGGGGAACTTGGGCGCCGGCCCGAACCCACCGAACTGGGGGTCGTACTGGGCACGAACAGAGGCGTACGCCTGGGCGAGAATCTCGGGTGACGGCACCGGCCCGTCGCCGGTGGTGCCGAGGCTGCCGATCCGCTCGAGCGCGTTCGTGAGCTTCCCGGCCTGCCCGAGCAGATCGCCGCGACGAGTGCGCCAGGCCTCGTCGACCGCCTCGAGGACGCGCACGAACCCTGGCATGGCGTGACCGTCTTCCTTCGGGAAGTAGGTGCCGCCGAAGAACGGGCGACCGTCCGGCGTGAGGAAGACGGTCAACGGCCATCCCCCTCGCCCCGTCATGGCCTGCACCGCCTGCATGTAGATCCCGTCGACGTCCGGCCGCTCCTCCCGGTCCACTTTCACGTTGACGAACAGGCGGTTCATGACGGCGGCGACGTCCGGATCCTCGAAGCTCTCGTGGGCCATGACATGGCACCAGTGGCACGACGAGTAACCGACGGACAGCAGCACCGGCTTGTTCTCGGCGCGTGCTTTCGTCAGGGCGTCGTCGCCCCACGGGTACCAGTCGACGGGGTTCTCGGCGTGCTGGCGAAGGTACGGGCTCGTCTCGCCGGCGAGGCGGTTCATCTCTCTCCTTGGCGCCGTCGCAAGCTCCGCGGTCGAGGGTACCGGCCTACCGGGCGGCGCCCGTCCCCAGCCGTTCGACGGCCGTCGCCTTCGCCCACCGGTAGTCCGGCTTGCCGGAGGGTGAGCGCACGATCTCGTCCACGACGACGACATCACGCGGCGCCTTGTACCCGGCGACGTGCTCGCGTACGTGCACGTCGAGCTCGTCGCGTTGCGGCGCCGCGTCCGCCCGCAGTTGCACGACGGCGACGACGCGCTCACCCCAGCGGCTGTCGGGCACGCCCACGACTACGGCGTCGAACACTGCCGGGTGCCCCTTCAACGCCGCCTCCACCTCTTCCGGGTACACCTTCTCCCCGCCGGTGTTGATCGACACCGAGCCCCGGCCGAGCAGGGTGATCGTCCCGTCCTCCTCGATGCGGGCGTGGTCGCCGGGCACCGACCACCGCACACCGTCGACGACCGGGAACGTGGCGGCAGTCTTCTCGTCGTCCTTGTAGTACCCGAGCGGGATGCGACCGCGGCGGGCGAGCTTGCCGACGACCCCGACGGCGGCGGGACGGAGGTCGTCGTCGAGGACGGTCGTCTCCGCGTTCACCGAGAAGCGCGGCACCTCGTACACGGTCGCGCCCGCCGACGTGATCGACTGACCCTGTCCGCCGGCTTCGGACGACCCGTAGCCGTCGACGATGAGGCTGGCGGGCAGCTTCTCGGCCAGGCGCGTCTTCACCGATGGGGAGAGGATGGCCCCGCCCGACAGGATCACACTGCAGCACGAGAGGTCAACGGACGGGTCGAGGTCGTCGAGCACCTCGACGAGCGGACGGGCGAAGGCGTCGCCCACGATCACGAGGAAGTTCACCTGCTCGCGCGCGATGAGCTCCCACAGCGTCTTCGGGTCGAGGTGCCGTTCGGGTGAGATCACGACGCAGCCGCCCGTGTAGAGCGCGCTGAAGGCCATCCAGTGGGCGGTTCCGTGCATGAAGGGGCACGCGGGCAGGCAACGGGTGCGTCCTTCGCGAGCGCGATCGGCGATCTCCTCGGGCTGGGTGATCTCGTTGCCGATCCCGCCGCCGCCGAGCGCGCCGAAGAAGATGTCCTCTCCCCGCCACATCACGCCCTTGGGCATCCCCGTCGTGCCGCCGGTGTAGAGGATGTAGAGATCGTCGGCGGAACGTTGCCCGAAACCACGATCGGGAGACGCTGCCGCGAGCGCGTCCTCGTACTCGACTGCCCCGAGGGCATCGAGATCCGCGGCTGAGCCGTCGTCGACAGCAACGAACGTGCGCAGCAAGGGGAGCGTCTCCCGTACAGCGTCGAGCTTCGGCGCGAACTCCCGGTGGAACACGACCGCCCTGGCGTCGGCGTCGTCGAGCAGGTAGCGAAGCTCCTCTTCCACGTACCGGTAGTTCACGTTGACGGGGACGGCGCGCAGCTTGAACGCGGCCAACATCCCTTCGAGGTATTCGGTGCCGTTATAGAGGTAGAGCGCCACGTGATCACCGGCGCCTACGCCCTGGCCGGCAAGGAAATGGGCGAGGCGATTCGCCCGCTCGTCGGCCTCGGCGTAGGTCAGGCGCCGCTCGCCGCAGACGAGGGCCTCGTGTTCGGGAACGGTGTCGACCACCCGCTCCCAGAGATCGGCGAGGTTGTACTGCATGGGCCGCCGAACCTAGTCCGCGTGCCGGCGGGGGAGTGAAGTC
>DATFXL010000104.1:0-16472 GCA_035316025.1 Acidimicrobiia bacterium | reverse complement strand
TCGTTGGTTGGGTAAGACGCACCCCTTGGGAGCGACGCCTCGTTCGGTCAGGTCGAGTCACCTGCCTTACCCGGGCCTTTCGCCACTTCCTCGACTTGGAAGCGCAAAGGAGTACGGCCGACGGGTTTCGAGATCCGGCGTCGGACTTCTGTGACGTGGTCAAACGCCCCGACGGGCCGGGCGCACCGCGTCGAAAGACACACCACCATAGGAGCGTCTCGATGAACGGCACGGTGAAGTGGTTCAACGCCGAGAAGGGATATGGGTTCATCTCTCGCGGCGAAGGGCTCGAAGATGTTTTCGTCCACTATTCGGCCATCCAGATGGATGGCTATCGCACCCTTGACGAAGGCCAGCGCGTCGAGTTCGACGTCGGGCCGGGCAAGAAAGGCGAGGAAGCCCAGAACGTCAAAGTGGTCTGAGCGTCGGACGCCGAACTAGCGCGTCTGAACACCGCGCAGCGCGGCATCGGTGGCGTCGTCGGCGGGATAGAACAGCTCGACGGCCGCCTCTGCAAGCGTGATGTCCTGCGGAGTGCCGAACGTCGTCAGCGTCGTGAACAGCGACAATTCGTCGCCCCCGAGTTCGACGCGCCAAGGGATCACGAGCGCCGGCTCCTCTGGCGGCACTTGATGCCATTGGTTCCGTTCCAGGATGTTCGGGTACCGCTCGACCTCGTTGGCTAGTGCCTCGAGATCGGCGTCGCCGGTGAGCGTGGTGAGGCGGTGCAGCTGGTCCAACAGGTACGCGGACCATTCCGGGAAGTTTCGCGTCCGCCGGGCGAGCCCCTCGGGGTGCAGGCACGCCCGGAACACGTTGAGCGGCGGGCCGGCGAGCTCACGGGGGAGCGACCCGGCCACGGCGCGGGCGGCGTTATTGGACAACAAGACGTTCCACAGCCGGTCGATCACCACGCCGGGGTAGGGGTCGTGGCCATCGAGCATGCGCTGGAGCGCGGCGTGCACTCGTCGCATCGCGGGATCATCGAGCGATGTGTGCGAATAGCGCGGCGCGTACCCGGCTGCGAGCAAGAATGCGTTGCGTTCGCGCAACGGGACATCGAGGCGCTCCGCCAGCACGAGCAGCAACTCGGGACTCGGGTTGGAACGGCCGGTCTCGACGAAGCTGAGGTGTCGCGGTGACACCCCGACGTCGAGGGCAAGGTCCATCTGGCTGCGTCGGCGTCTCAGCCGCCATTCTTTAAGCAAGGGCCCAGCCGTACGGCCAGGCGTCGTCGTCGCCATTCAGCAACCCTACGGTCGAGCGCTCGGCGTAACGACTACCTGAGAGGTAATCGCATCGGCGCTCGACGATGTTCAAGCTGATCGCGAACGCACGATCGGAAAAGAGGAACCCATGAAGGCTTACGGAGTGGCAATCCTGAACGACGTGAAGATGGGCCCGCCCATCGTGGAATACCTCGAGCGCATCGATGAGACGCTCGCCCAGTACGACGGTCACTTCATCGTGCACGGTGGTGCGTCCGAGATGCTCGAAGGCGCCGACCCTGGCGTGTTGATCGTGATCGAGTTCCCGGATCGATCGCATGCCCGGGACTGGTACGCCTCCGCCGCCTATCAGGAGATCCTGCCGCTTCGCACCGAGAACTCGACGAGTACCGTCTTTGTCGTCGGAGGCGTCGATCGGAACCATCGCGCCACCGACGTCCTCGAAGGAGCCCAATGAGTGATGAGTGGGCTCCTGCCGGGGTCCTACAACGGCGGTCGTGCGCGGAGGTCGGCTCGCAAGCGCCGCTCCACGAACACAGGGACGAAGTCTCGGATGCGCACGTGGTCGAACCGCTTGAACTCCGACTCGACGGCCGGTCGGATCTCGGCCTGCTTCTCGGGCTGCTGAAGGTCGTCGGCCAGCCTCGCTGCGACCAATTCGATGGAGTGTTCCTCGTCCGTGGATTCCGACAGCTTCTCGATGTCAGCCATTGCCGGGCGGCCTCCGTGCATCACCTGCCGATTGGAACCGCAAGATTACGCACCGTCGGCCGTCCCGAACGAGGCGGGGCGCCAATATCCAGGGTCGCCGTCAAGAGTCTGATGCGTTTCTGACGCGTTCGCGAGCGCCGGTCGTGGGCGATACGCGCCCAACGCGGCGCTTCGGAAGATGAAGTCCATTTCTGAGGGCCGGCTTACCGTCCGGGTTGGAACAGCTCGACGACGTTGCCGGAGGGATCCTCGAGCAGGATCTGCGACCCGCCGGGGCCGGTGACGACGTCGTTGCGGAACCTCGCGCCCCCATTACGGAGCCGGACGACTTCGGCGTCGATGTCGTCGACGATGAAGTGGATGCGGTTCCAACCACCGGGTTCGGGCTTGGTGCCGTCCGGCATCGGGCGGCCTGCGGAACTCGTCGGTCCGCTGAGCAACAGCCGGAGGTTGCCTCGCTGCACGTCGGCGAATGCCGGCGCGAAGTTCGACAGCACGCTGAAGCCGAATTGCGTGGTGTAGAAGTCGATCGCCTTATCGACGTCGTCGACCATGTAGCGCACGTTGACGGTGTCGTTGTCCATGAACCTGAACCTTCCTTCTTGGTGTGGTGTCGATCACGGCGAGGAGGAATCGGATGCGCGTCTCGAGCTCGTCCGCGGTGCGGCGGAACGCCGGATAGCTCGCTCGATCGGTCCTGCGATCCCGTCCCGGATCCGGGATGCTCCAGTGGACGGCCTCGGGCTGGCCCGGAAACTCGGGGCAGACCTCGCGGACTCGGTCGCACAAGGTGATCACGAAGTCGAAGTGTCGGTGGGTGAACTCGGTGAGGTGCTTCGATCGATTGGCGCTGATGTCGATGCCTCGTTCACGCATGACGCGCACGGCGTTCGGGTGGACGGCCTTCGGGTGGCTGCCGGCGCTGGCAACCTCGACGGTCCCGTTCGAGAGGGAATCGAGCAGCGCTTCGGCCATCTGGGACCGAGTTCCGTTCCCAGTGCACAGGAACAGGACGCGTGGCTGACGCCTCGACCCGCGGGGCATCCGTTCGACGGGCCCAGCCGGTGCGAGTCGCAACCCGGGGTGCAGGGCGTCGCCCGAGCCTTGGAGAAGCTCGCCGCACCGCGCCAGGTCGATCGCGTAGTAGGAATCGCGCCGGTCGGCGGTGCTGCGACGGACCGTGACGACCTCGGCATCGCGCAGCCGGCCGAGGTGATAGGAGACCAGGCTCTGGGGCTCGCCGAGCAGGTCGGTCAGCTCGCGCACCGGGCGATCGCTGCGCGCCAGTTCGCTGAGCAGCCGCCACCGGAGCGGATGCCCGGCAAGACGCAGGAACGGAGGGGGAGTGTCGAACCCGGCCGCCTCGACCGTACGAGTCACACGACCACGTTACGAAGGCGCCGGAAATGAATCAAGCTGGATTGATCGATCTTCACCCCGAGCGTGTCGGGCCTCATGGCGACGCTCGGATGCGGATGTTCACCTCGTTCACCAACGTGTCGTCTGCGCCATTCGTGCCAATCGCTTGTGAGGGACCGTGGCGGTACCGTCAGACATCGACGACCGCCGGCGTGATCGGCCGCAGCACCAAGGTGCGGGCCGTATTCAGGTCGTTGCGTTGATCGGAGGGGACGCATGCTTCGCCATCGCAACGAGTACCCGGTCGAAGGCACCATCCCCCGCTTCGACGGGGCGACCGCCTGGCTGAACTCGCCGCCGCTGACGCCCGAGGATCTGTCCGGCCGTGTCGTCCTCGCCGACTTCGGCACCTACACGTGCATCAACTGGATCCGCTCGCTTCCGTACGTCCGGGCGTGGGCACGCAAGTACACGGACAAGAGCCTCGTCGTGGTCGGAATACAAACGCCGGAGTTCGAGTTCGAGGGCGAGCTCGACAACGTCGAGCGGGCTCTGAAGGAGTTGGACGTCCGCTACCCAGTCGTCGTGGACAACGGCTACGCCGTTTGGGAGGCGTTCGACAACCATTACTGGCCGGCCCTTTACCTCGCCGACGCCCAAGGCCAGATCCGCCACCACCACTTCGGCGAGGGCGAGTACGAGGAGTCCGAGATGGTCCTCCAGATGCTCCTGCGTGCCGCCGGCGCCGACGTCGACCAGGGCCTGGTGGACATCGAGCCGGAAGGCGTCGAGGCGGCCGCCGATTGGGCCGGCGTCGGGTCGGGAGAGAACTACGTCGGCTACGGGCGTGCCTACGGGTTCGCATCGCCCGGCGGGGCGGTGCCCGACGAGCGCCACGTGTACTCGGCACCGGCCCAGTTGGGCCGCAACCAGTGGGCGCTGTCCGGAGCCTGGATGATCGGCTTGGTGCCCGCGCGGCTCGACGAGCCGGGCGGGTCCGTGTCGTATCGGTTCCACGCGCGTGACCTGCATCTGGTGATGGGCCCGCCGCTGCGCCGAGGGCCCGTGCGCTTCCGGGTGCTCCTCGACGGCGAGCCGCCCGGGCCCGCCCGCGGTGTCGACATCGACGAGGGCGGCAACGGCACAGCCGACTACCAGCGGATGTACCAGCTGATCCGGCAGCCGGGACCGATCGTCGACCGCTTGTTCGAGATCGAGTTCCTCGACCCAGGGGTCGAGGCCTTCGTGTTCACCTTCGGATGATTGGAGCGAACGATGTCGGACCAACAGTTGACCGTGGCCCTCGTGCACGGTGCCTTCGCCGACAGCTCGAGCTGGACGGGAGTCATCGAGCGGCTACAGAAGAACGGCGTCCAGGTGACCGCGATCGCCAACCCGCTGCGCGGCATCGCAATCGACAGTGCGTATGTCGCGAGTGAGCTCGGACAGATCTCCGGTCGCGTTCTTGCCGTCTCCCACTCCTACGGCGGCGCGGTGATCAGCAACGCCGCCACGAACGCGAAGAACGTCGTGGGTCTGGTCTATGTCGCCGCCTTCGCGCCCGATGACGGCGAACGACTGGGCGAGGTCACCGCCGGATCGAAGGACAGTGTGCTGAACTCGGCCCTGGTTCCGCACCAGTATCCGGCCGGGAGCGGGACAGGGACGGAGTTCTCGATCGCCCCCTCGAAGACCCACGAAGCGTTCGCGGCGGACCTGTCCGACGCGCAGGCGGCGGTGATCGCGGCCATCCAACGGCCGATAGCGGACCTCGCGTTCTCCGAGCCCTCCGGTCCGCCGGCGTGGAAGTCGTTGCCTTCGTGGGCTGTCGTAGCGACGGGCGACAAGGCAGCCGGTACCGACGTGGTCCGCTCCATGGCCGAGCGCGCCGGCGCGACGATCACCGAGGTCGAGGGATCGCACGTGATCATGATCTCCCAACCGCAGGCCGTGACCGACGTGATCGAGACGGCGATCGCCAACGTGCGCTGAGCGCCATGGGCGACGAGTCGTTCGGGTCCCTGAAGCAGGTCGATGCCGGCGTGCTCGACGTCGGGTACGTCGAAACAGGGTCGGATGACGCTCCTGCCGTCGTCCTCCTCCACGGCTGGCCGTACGACGTTCACAGCTACGCCGACACGGCTCTCGCGCTCGCGGCGGCGGGCTACCGGGCGATCGTGCCGTTTCTGCGGGGCTACGGGACCACACGGTTTCTCTCGAGCGGCACCGTGCGCAACGGCCAGCAGTCGGCCCTGGCCGTCGACGTCGTCGCGTTGATGGACGCGCTCCACATCGAAGCAGCGATCATCGCGGGGTTCGACTGGGGTGCGCGCACCGCCAACGTCGTGGCCGCACTCTGGCCTTCACGGTGCAGGGCCATGGTGTCTGTGAGCGGATATCTGATCAGCAGCCAGGAAGCCAACAAGGCGCCTCTGCCGCCACCGGCCGAGCTGGCGTGGTGGTACCAGTACTACTTCGCGACCGAACGTGGCCGGGCGGGCTATGACCGGTACCGCAACGAGTTTGCAAGGCTCATCTGGCAGACCGCGTCGCCGAAGTGGAACTTCGACGACCCGACGTTCGATCGGAGCGCGGCGTCGTTCGACAATCCGGACCACGTGAACATCGTGATCCACAACTACCGGTGGCGGCTCGGGCTGGCCGACGGCGAGCGTCAATACGACGATCTGGAAAAGCGACTCGCCGGCGGCCCCGCCATCACGGTGCCGACCATCACGCTCGAAGGTGACGCCAACGGCGCGCCGCATCCCGAACCGAGCGCGTATGCGGACAAGTTCACCGGCAAGTACGCGCATCGGACCGTTTCGGGTGGCATCGGCCACAACCTGGCGCAAGAAGCTCCGCAGCCGTTCACCGAAGCCGTCGTCGACGTCGACGGCTTCGCTTCTTGAATGGCCCGGTTCAGAGGTTCGCGACGGCGTCGACGGCGGCCTCGATCGTCCGGGCGGGTCCGTCCGGCGACGGCGGGGCGAGAAGCACGAGCCGGTGCACGCCGAGCTCGGCGAATGCGGCCGCCAGCTCCGGAGTGATTCGCCCCCGTGGCGTCACGCTGATCTGCAGCGCGCCGAGCTCGTCGGGACGCTCGAGCCGGTCGGCCACCGCCCGGAGTTCACCGAGTGCGAGGGCGGTGCCGTCGGGAGTGATCCAGTAGCCGTACCAGCCGTGAGCCCGCGCGACGGCGCGGCGATAAGCCGGTGCACTGTGGCCTCCGACGACGACCGGGACCGGGTCCTGAAGGGGACGGGGGTGGGAGTCGATGTGGTCGAAGTCGACGAAGCGACCGTGGTATTCGGGGTGCTCGTCGTACCACAGCGCGTACATCGCATCGAGGTATTCGTCGGTCACCGCGCCGCGCTCGGCGAAGTTGGCGCCGAGGGCGCGGAACTCCGGCTCGAGGTAGCCGGCTCCGACGCCGAGCACGACGCGACCGCCCGACAGGACGTCGAGGGTAGCGACCTCCTTGGCGAGAACGACGGGATTGCGTTGCGGGAGGATGACGATTCCGGTCGCGAGCCGGATGGTCGTCGTGTGTGCCGCCGCCCACGTCAACGCGAGCAGCGAATCCAGCGCGGGATCCTGGGGTCCCATCGGCGACGGGGGTACCCGAGCGTCGGGCAACACGATGTGCTCGCCCGCCCATGCCGAATCGAAGCCTGCCGCCTCGGCCATGCGCACTGCGTCGACCAGGCTGTCGGGGCGGCTCATCGAGTCCAGATTGACGTGCACGAGGCCCAGGAGCACCGCGGCACAGTGCCATACGGCGGTCAGTCCGCGAGCTCCGCGGAGCCCCTGGATTCGATCTGATCCACTATTGGAGTCGTCACCGACCCACCTGAGCCCTGCAAGGAGGCCGACATGAGCAGCGCCGACACCACGAGCGACAGCGCAACGGGGATGTCCGTCGTGGGCTTGGACCAGAAGCTCGAGGTGGTCGTCATCCCGGTGTCGGACGTCGACCGCGCGACAGACTTCTATTCGAAGCTCGGGTGGCGGCACGACGTCACGCCGGCGGGTGTTGTCCAGCTCACGCCGCACGGCTCGGAGTGCTCGGTCCAGTTCGGCGCGATGCTCACGTCGGCCGCGCCCGGGTCGGGCAAGGCGTACCTCGTTGTCTCCGACATCGTGGCCGCCCGGGACGCGCTGGTGGCCGCCGGCGTCGACGTCGGCGACGTCTTCCACCTCGGCCCGGATGGTCCCGTCACCGGTCTGGATCCCGAACGCCGGAGCTATCTCTCGCGTGCCACGTTCAGCGATCCCGACGGCAACGAATGGCTCGTGCAGGAGATCACGACCCGGCTTCCGGGGCGTGTCGACGCGACCGCAACGTCGTTCGCGTCCGCGACCGACCTGGCGAACGCCATGCGGCGGGCAGAGGCTGCCCACGGGGAGCACGAGAAGCGGACGGGACAGAGAGACGAGAACTGGCCTGAGTGGTACGCCGCGTACATGGTGGCGGAGAAGTCCGGCACGGAACTCCCGAGATGAGCGAGTACGACGTCATCGTGTTCGGTGGCGGCGCACCCGGCGAGCACTGCGCGGCGGCGCTCGCTGCACGCGGGCTGCGCGTCGCAGTCGTCGAGCGAGAGCTCGTCGGCGGCGAGTGCTCGTACTGGGCCTGCATTCCGTCGAAGTCGCTGCTTCGCCCGGGCGAGGCGGTGCAGGACGCGCGGGACGCGGGTGCGAGTGCACAGGTTGATGTCGAGGCCGCACTGGCCTGGCGGGACTTCATGGTCTCGAACTACTCCGACGCAGGCCAGGAGCGCTGGCTGGCCGACCGCGGTATCGCCCTGCTGCGTGGCACCGGCCGACTGGCCGGGACCGGCGCGGTCGAAGTCGATGGCCGGCGACACACGGCAGGTCACGTCGTCATCGCGGCCGGCGCTGATCCGTTCATCCCGCCGGTTCCCGGGTTGCGCGAGCTCGACGGCCTATGGACCAACCGGGAGGCGACCGGCATGAAAGCGGTCCCGCGCCGCCTCCTGATCCTGGGCGGCGGGCCCGTTGGGGTCGAGATGGCGCAGGTCGTTCGTCGCCTTGGCGGCGAAGCGGTGCTCGTCGAGGGGGGCGACCGCGTGCTTCCCCGTGAGCCGGCGCCATTGGGCGAAGCGCTCGGCGACGCCCTGCGCCGCGACGGAATCGAGCTGGTGCTCGGGATGCACGCCACCGCGGCGCGGCGAGAGGGTGACGAGTACGTCCTGCAGTTCGACGGCGGTACGGATCTCCGGGGCGACCGGCTCCTCGTGGCAACCGGTCGACGCCCACGCGTCGAGGGGATCGGCCTCGAGACCGTCGGCGTCCAGGCGAATCCTCGCGGGATCGCGGTGGACGATCACCTGCGCGCCGGCGAGCGTCTGTGGGCGATCGGCGACATCACCGGCATCTGGCCGCTGACGCACGTCGGCGAATACGAGGGCGACGTCGTCGCAGCGAACATCGCCGGCGATCCTCGTCCGGCGAACTACGAAGCCGTTCCCCGGGTCACCTATACAGATCCTCAGGCGGCCGCGGTGGGCGCGCTCGAAGCGCAGTACAGCGCCACCGCAGGCTTGTCGGATGTGCCGAAGACCGCCACGTACACCCACGCGTACGCGGAATCCAATGGGTTCCTGACGTTGCTCAGCGACGGTGAGCGGCTGACCGGTGCGTACGCGCTCGGTCCCGAAGCAGGGGAGTGGATGCAGCAGGCGACGCTGGCCATCCGCGCCCACGTCCCGCTCGACGTGCTGGGCGACACGATCCAACCATTCCCGAGCTTCTCGGGCATCTACGACTCGGCGCTGAAGGCACTGCTGATGAGGATCGCGGACATGCCGCCGCCGGCCGGTCCGATGGACGCGCAGATGGCGAGGCTGCCCAAGTGAGGACGATGCGACCATGACGGACGCGACCTCTCCCGTTCCGGCTCCGCGTGAGCCGGAGCTGGTCGGGCAGACGGTCGTCGTGATCGGCGGCAGCGCCGGCATCGGACTCGAGACGGCGCGGCGTGCGCGAGCCGAGGGTGCCGACGTCATCCTCGCCGCCCGCAATCCCGACCGGCTGGAGCAAGCGGCGCGGGAAGTCGGCGCGACTCGGACCGAGGCCTTCGATGCCAAAGACACCGCTTCGCTGGAGGCGTTCTTCCGGGGCCTGCCGGCGATCGACCACGTGATGGTCACCGGCCCCGGCCCGAGCTACGTGCCGCTGCTCGAGATGGAGCCGGACCAGGTTCGCCACGCGATCGGCGACCACGTCGCGCTGGCGCTCGAGGTCGCGCGCAACGCAGTGGGCAAGATGAGGCCCGGACGCACGCTGTTGTTCATGGGCGGCACCGGTGGCCGGCGTGTCGATCACCGCCTCGGCATCGTGTCCGCCGCCACCGCCGCGCTGCCTCCGTTCGTCGCATCTCTCGCGCTCGAGGTGGCGCCGGTTCGCGTAAACCTCATCGCGGCCGGATTCGTCGACACCCCGTTGTCAGCGTCGCTGCTCGGCGATCGGATCGAGGAGCGCCGGGATGAGCTCCGCACGACGCTCCCGATCGGCCGGGTCGTCGGCCCCGCCGACGTCGCCGCCCTCGCCGTCCACATCATGATCAACACGGCGCTCACCGGTGCGACGTACGACATCGACGGAGGCCAGCAGTTCGTCCCCTGATCACCGGCCGGCTGATCACTCGAAGCCCGGCGGCACGTCGTAACCGCCGACGACCTCCGAGACGAGCTGAGCGACGCGGATCGCTCGTCGATCCTGGAGATAGGGGGCGATGATCTGCGTGCCAACGGGAAGGCCGGCGGCCGTGCGCCCGATGGGCACTGCCACCGCCGGGTGGCTCGTGGCGTTCACGATCATCAGCCAATGTGAGATCTCGAAGGCGCTCCGCAGTTCGCCGTTGACGCTCAGGACACGCTTCGTCATGTCAGTGGTCTGGTTGTGCTCGAACGGTGGGATGCACAATGCGGGCGCGAGCAAGACGTCGAAGCCCTCGAACCATTCGGCCCAACGCTGGCGCAGCGCGGTGCGCCGCTCGTCGCGGCGGAGCCATGCGAGGTGAGTGCCCGAGATCTGCTCCGCTACGTCGTCCGACAAGCTCGGCGACACCGCCGCCGCGACGAGCTGCGTGTACAGGTCCACCTGCTCGCGGAATCCGACATCGGGGTGTCCGTCCTCGACGCACGCACCAGCGTCGGCGAGCGTGTCGGCTGCCCTGCGCAGCATGACGCGGTATTCCGAGTCGATGGGGCATCCCTCGTCGTCGAACCAGGTCGCGATCCTGAGCCCGGTGAGTGAGGTCACGGTGCTTTGCGGGACCTCAACCCGCCAAGCGACCGCGTCGTCGGGGCTCGGACCGGCCAGCACGGAAAGGAGGAGGTCGAGGTCGGCGGCGGAGCGAGCCATGGGCCCGAACACATTGAGGTCGGTGCGCGTCGTGCCCCCGTCGACGTGATCGAGGTAGCCGAGGTTCGGGACGAGCCCGTACGTCGGCTTCAGCGCGAAGACTCCACAACAGTGGGCCGGTGCGCGCACCGATCCGCCGATGTCGGTGCCGAGCTCGGCGCCGGTGAACCCGGCCGCGAGCGCCGCCGCCGCCCCGCCCGACGACCCGCCGGGGACGTGCGCCGCCGACCACGGGTTGGTGGTGGTGCCGAACACCTCGTTGCGAGTCTGGGCGTCGCCGCACCAGCGGGGGAGGTTCGTCTTGCCGAAGACGACGGCGCCCGCGCTCTTCAACTGTGCAACGGCGGGGGCGTCCGCCGAGGGTACGTGGTCGGCGAGCTCGACGGCGCCGCCCGTGGATCGCATGCCCTCGGTCTCGATCGCATCCTTGATCGTGACCGGGAGGCCGTGGAGTGAACCTGCGGGATCACCGCGCGCAAGCGCATCGTCAGCGGCGGTCGCGGCATCGCGTGCGCGGTCGGGGTCGAGCGTGACGACGGCGTTCACGCCGTCGCGATCGAGACGTTCGATCCGATCGAGATAGGTCTCGAGCAGCTCGCGCGAGGAGATCTCCTTCGATCGGAGCGCAGCCGTGAGCTCGACTGCCGAGGCCGTCGCCTTCACTCCGGACATGCGCTGCCTGCCCCCGCCGCTCGTGGCGTGTATTCCAGGTGCAGTTCGCTCAGGCCGCGGAGGACCCAGGTCGGTTCGTAGGCGAAGCGGCGCGCCGCGGGCGGTCCGTGGTGCTCCTCGGACAATCGGATGTCGCGCAGCCGGTCGAGGATCCGCTCGATGCTGATGCGACCCTCGGCGCGTGCCAGGGGACCGCCGGGACACGAGTGGACGCCTCGCCCGAACGCCATGTGGTCCATCGTGTTGGGCCGTTCGATGCGGAACTCGTGGGGGGAGTCGAACTGCTGGGGGTCGCGGTTGGCGGCACCGTTGAGCAGCATCACGGGCGTACCGGCCGTGACGTCGACGCCGCCGACCGTCACCGAGCGGCGAGCGAGGCGGAAATCGGCCTTCACGGGACTCTCGATGCGCAGTGCCTCTTCGATGAACGACGAGATGCGCTCGGGGTGTGTTCGGAGGTCGGCTTGGAGCGACGGTCGTTCGGCCAGGTACTTCAAGGCCGACGCGAGCAGACGGGCCGTCGTCTCCTGTCCGGCGGCGAACAAGAAGGTGGCCGTCCGCACGACAGCCGTCACGTCGGGGGTGGTCCCGTCCGGGTAGGTCGCCAGTGCGAGGTCGGTGAGGACGTCCTTCTGCGGCTCGCGCCGTCGGTCCTCGATGTACCTCGCGAACCAATCGTCGAGCCAGGCGAGCGGGTTTTCGCCGGGACCCCCTGCCTTACCGGCACCGATCTTGCCGGGCGACCTGCTTAGCCCGAAGCCTTCCCGGAAACGATCGTGGTCGGCCTCGGGCACTCCCAGGAGATCGGCGACCACGAGCATGGCGAACGGCTGGGCGTACTCGCTGATGAACTCGCAGCGACCGTTGGCGCCGAACTCATCGAGTTGCGAGTCCGCCAGTCGCCACATGAACGCCTCGTTCTCTCGGAGCCTCTTGGGGGTGATCACCCGAAAGAGAAGCGCGCGCTCGTTTGTATGCGCCGGGGGGTCCATGGTGACCATGTGCTCGCACATTGGGAGTTGATCACGATGACGATCGATGACCTCACTGACGTCGTCACCCTCGAGGGGGACCGGGAAGGTCGCGAAGGGCCCCACAACCGAGTTGCATGACGAGAACGTGTCCGGGTCGCGATAGATCTCCATTGCCTCGTCGTAGCCCGTCACGGCCACAACCCCGAGATGACCGAGCGGGACTACCGGGCCGGCCGAGCGGAGCTGCTCGAAGAACGGGTACGGGTCCTCGACGAGCGACTCGTCGCTGAAGTAGTCGATCTCGCTGAAATTGCTCATGCGGCCGCTCCCTCTTCGAGCTGTTCGATGTGACGCTCGACGAAGGCGAGGGTCTCGTCGTGACCCGTCCTGATGCCGAGCGCCTCCTCGAGAGCGATCACCTGTGTGATCCCTGTTATCGCCTGCAGTGCGACCACGGGTGGGCACACCTCCGCGGAGATCCCCGCACCGTCGAGCACGCGCGCCAACCCGTCGAGCTGCATCTGACGGACACGCTCGGCGTAGGCGGCGATCTCGGCGCGGATCGCCTTGCGGTGGTTCGCCAACGCTGCGAACTCCATCGTGAAGACGGCGCCCCTCGGATCGGTGGTCACCTCCCACAGCGCCCGGAGCGGCCGGTCGCTCGCCAGCGCATGTGCGTACCGATCCAGGCTCTCCTCCGCACGGCGTCGGAGCACGGCGAGGAAGAGGTCGTCCATGGTGCGGAAGTAATAGTGGACGAGTTGTGGTTTGAGCCCCGCCTCTCTGGCGACGCGCCGTGAGCTCACCGACGCGTACCCCTTGTCCAGCATCAGCCGCTCAGCTCCGTCGACGAGCCGAGCGCGCGTCTTCGAATCGGTCGCGCCGATCCGTCGGGTCGATGCCTTTTGCTCGTTGTCGGCGCTGCGCGCGGAGCGGCGTCGGTCACGCGCCGCCGCGCCTGCGCGCGCCTGTTGCTCCTGCGACCTTGCCACCTCGACCCCCTCGGTGCTAAGCAGTCGCACAGCATAGCTGTGCAGATGCTCAGCTTGCAGTGCCGCGAGCGACACGAGGTGTCTTCATGGGCTTGTTGGACGGGAAGGTCGCCGTCATCACCGGTGCCGGGTCGGGGATGGCAAAGGCGTCCGTAAAGGTCTTCGTTCGCGAAGGCGCCCAGGTCGTCGCGGGCGACGTCAGCGGCGCCGAGAAGGACACGGCCGCCGAGGTGGGTGAGGGCGTGCTGCCCGTCCACTGTGACGTCACCGACGAAGCGGACGTCGAGGCGATGGTCCGGACGGCCGTCGAGGAGTACGGACACCTCGATGCCGTGCTCAACGTCGCCGGCGTCGCCGAGGGCGTCATGCTCGCCGATGTGACCATGGAGCACTACGACCGGACGATGGACGTCGACCTGCGCGGCGTGCTCCTGGGGATGAAGCACGGGATCCGGGCGATGCTCGCGGCGGGGAACGGCGGCGCCGTCGTCAACTGGTCGTCCATCGGTGGCCTCAACGCATCGCCCGGTACGACCGTGTACTCGGCGGCGAAGGCGGGGGTCATCGCCGCGACCAAGGCGGGCGCCGTCGAATACGGCTCGCAAGGCATTCGGGTCAACGCGATCTGCCCCGGCTTCATCCACACCGAGATCATGGGTGCAGCCGGCGAGAGCATCCCTGGGATCACCGAGAAGGCCGCGCTCGGACGGGGTGGGCAGCCGCACGAGGTCGCCGAGGTCGGCGCGTTCCTTGCATCGGACCGGGCCTCGTTCGTCACCGGCGCCATCCTTCCGGTCGACGGGGGCTGGGTCGTCCGGATCGCCTGAGCACTCGCAATGAAGCCGGCGCCGTTCGAGTACCACGCGCCGACGACGGTCACCGATGCCACGAACCTGCTGGCCGAGGCGGGCGACAGCGCGAAGGTCCTGGCCGGCGGGCAGAGTCTCGTCCCGATGCTGGCGCTCCGCCTCGCAGTCTTCGAGCACCTCGTCGACATCGGGCGCATCGACGAGTTGCAGGGCATCGAGCGTCGGGACGATGCCCTGTGGATCGGGGCCGGCACGACCCAAGCGCGCGTCGAGGCGAGCGACGAGGTGGCGTCGGCGGTTCCGCTCCTGACGAAGGCCACACCGTTCGTCGGTCATTTCCAGATCCGCAATCGCGGGACGCTCGGCGGCTCGATCGCGCACGCCGATCCGGCCGCCGAGTATCCCGGGGTCGCGCTGGCGCTCGATGCGAGTATGCACGTCAGGTCGTCGAAGGGCCGACGCACGATCGCGGCCCGCGACTTCTTCGACAGTCTCTGGACCACGACGATGGAGCCGGACGAGCTTCTCGACGGCGTGTCGTTCCCGATCTGGAATGGGCGCCGCAGCTTTGCGGTCGAGGAGTTCGCCCGCCGCCACGGGGACTTTGCGATCGCCGGCGCCACCGTCGGCATCGAGCTCGACGACGGCGACAGGATCCGGCGCTGCGCCATCGGCCTCATCGGCTTGGGCGCGACGCCCGAACGCGCCGAAGCCGCGGAGGCCGAACTCGTCGACCGGATGATCACCGAGATAGAGCCGGACGACGTAGGGCATCTGGCCATGGCGGGCCTCGAGTCGGTGCCCGACGACTTGCACGGCTCGGCGGAGTTCAGGAAGCGCGTCGGCCGCGCCATGGTGGCGCGCGCGTGGGCAACGGCGGGCGCGGAGGTGCGCAATGGCTGACGTATCGGTGGACGTGACCGTGAATGGCCGGCGTCGGCGTGAGACCGTCGAGCCTCGTCTGACCCTGGCCGACTTCCTCCGCGATCGGTGCCGGCTCACCGGTACGCACCTCGGATGTGAGCACGGTGTGTGCGGCGCCTGCACAGTGCTGGTCGACGGCGCCGCCGTGCGTTCGTGCCTCATGTTCGCCGTCCAAGCCGATGGCGCAGAAGTCACGACGGTCGAAGGCATCGCCCCGTCCGACGGCGGCCTTTCGGAGGTGCAAGCGGCCTTCCGCGACTGCCACGGCCTGCAGTGCGGCTTCTGCACGCCTGGGTTCGTCACGTCGGTGACCGCGTTTCTGCGTGACCATCCCCGCCCGACCGATGCGCAGATACGCGAGGCGCTATCGGGCACCCTCTGCCGCTGCACGGGCTACCAGGGAATCTTCAGGGCCGTGCGCCAGGCGGCTGACGCCGGCCAACGCGAGGAACGACCATGACGGTGACGCAAGCGAGCGACGCGGCGCGCTTCGTCGGGGCCCGCGTGAACCGGGTCGAGGACGCCCGGCTCCTCACGGGCCGCGGCACCTTTGTCGACGACGTCTCGCTACCCGGGATGCTCCACGCGTGCTTCGTCCGTAGCCCGTTCGCCCGAGCCGCCATTCGGGCGATCGAAACGTCGCCGGCGAAAGCGCTGCGTGGCGTCCACTTCGTGTTCACCGCCGACGACCTGAACCGGAGCGTGAAAGAGCAGTGGCACACGTCCACGGGCCCGGCGAGCCCGGAGACGCCCCGCCCGCCGCTTGCCGAAGGGGAGGCCCGCTTCGTCGGTGATCCTGTCGCGCTGGTGATCGCCGAGAGCCGTTACCTCGCCGAGGACGCAGCCGAGCTCGTGGAGATCGACTACGAGCCGCGGCCGGCCGTCGTCGACTACACGACCGCCGAAGAGACGGACGCACTCGTACACGAGAGTCACGGATCCAACGTCATCGGCCGGCTCGACGGTCTTCCCGCGTCGGCTCTCGAGGACGTGTTCGCCTCGGCCGAGCACATCGTGCGGGAGTCGATTCACCAGCAGGCCTATGCCCCCGTTCCGATGGAGGGTCGCGGCTTGATCGTGGACTACTCGCCCGCCACGGGCGAGTTGACGATCTACGCCGCGACGCAGGTGCCGCACGAGGTGCGGCTCTTCTGCTCTCGGCTGCTGGGCATCGCCGAGCACCGGATCCGCGTCATCATGCGGGACACGGGCGGCGGGTTCGGTCAGAAGGTCATGGTTCAGCGGGACGAGATGTGCCTGATGCTGGCGGCTCCACTGGTGGGCGCGCCGGTGAAGTGGGTGGAAGACCGCCGCGAGAACCTCCTGGCGGCCGGCAAGTCGCGCCACGAGCACGCCGCGGTCGAGATGGCGTTCGACGCTGACGGCGCCATCCAAGGCGCATACATCGAG
>DATFXL010000103.1:0-2457 GCA_035316025.1 Acidimicrobiia bacterium | reverse complement strand
CCCAGCAGGTGAAGGAAGCGTTTCGACCGGCCGAGGACACGTACCGGCCGGTCGTCTATCCCGTCGCGGTGGTCACCGGGGCCAAGCAGCCCGCGCTGGCGCAGGCCTTTCTCGAACTCCTGGTGAGCCGCGACGGTCAGGCGAAGCTCTCCCGGTTCGGATTCCAGCCGCCGCCCGCCGGCGCGCGGTGAACGACCGCTCTCCGAGCGGCGTGCTCGGCTTCTACTCGAGCCGATATCGTGGCATCTTCACTCCCAGGCAGTCCAACCTGCACAGGCACCTGCGGACTCTCGACGGGCAGGAGTCTGGACACGTAAGAGATCGCGGTCGACGCGGGCACGGTCCCGCGCTGCCGCGGAGGGGGACATGATGAAGCTCAGCGCGCGAAACGTCATGAAGGGACGAGTGGTCAAAGTCACGCGGGGGGCGACGACCGCCCACGTGAAGATCGACGTGGGGGGCGGAACGGTCATGACGGCCTCGATCACGGTCGAAGCGGTCGACGAGCTCGGCCTGCGCGAGGGCGACGCTGCCTATGCGGTCGTCAAGGCCTCGGACGTCATCGTAGCCAAGGACTGAAGTGCTGACCCGACGGCGGCTCCTCGGGGCGGCGGTCGCGGCGCTCGTTGCGCCGCGCACCGTCCGAGCGCAGCCCCGCGCCATCGTCGATAGCGCCGGCCGCCGTGTCGAAGTTGCGGGCCCGGTGCGCCGGGTCTTCGCTGCCGGCGGTCCCGCCAGCGTTTTCGTGTACACGCTCGCTCCCGATACGCTGCTCGGGTGGACACGCGAGCCGACCGCAGAAGAGCGCGCGTGGCTGCCGGCAAAGTATGCCGATCTGCCGGAGCTGGGCCGTCTGACCGGGCGCGGCAACACTGCCAACGTCGAGGTGGTTTTGGCGGCGCGACCCGACATCGTGCTCGATTTCGGAGTCGTGGGCCCGACGTACGTGTCGCTCGCCGATCGCGTCCAGGAGCAGACGAAAGTGCCGTACGTCCTGCTCGACGGAAGCCTGTCGGCGACGCCGCGCGCGTACACGCTCGCGGGCGATCTCCTGGGGGTTCCCGAACGTGCGGGCGAGCTGGCGCGCTACGTCGACAAGACCCTGAGCGATGTCGACCGGCGCGTCGCAGCCGTGCCGCCGGATCGGCGACCGAGCGTCTACTACGCGCGAGGGCCGAAGGGGCTCGAAACCGCCGCACCCGGGTCCATCAACTCGGAGAGCCTCGATCGGCTGGGCGCGCGCAACGTCGTCGAGGGAAGCGGCCGCGGGTTGACGACGGTGTCGCTGGAGCAAGTTCTCGCCTGGAATCCGGAGGTCATCCTGACGCTCGACCCGACCTTTCACGCCGGCGTGGCGCGCGACCCGTCGTGGCGCAGCGTGCGCGCGGTGAAGAACGGTCGTGTCCACCTGGTGCCGCAGGCGCCGTTTCCCTGGGTCGACTTTCCCCCGTCGGTGAACCGCGTGATCGGGCTTCGCTGGCTCGGGCACGTTCTCTATCCCGACGCGTTCCCGGACGTGCGAGACGACGCGCGCACCTTCTACGGCCTCTTCTACCACCGCGTTCCCGACGACCGGCAGCTCGACAACCTGCTCGGCGGCAAGTCCTGAGCGCGCGGCCGTCACGCTACCGGCTGGGCTTTCTGACGGCCGGCGGTGCCCTCGTCGTCCTCGTCGCCGTAGCCTTCTCGGTTGGCCGGTTTCCGGTGACGCCCGGCGAGCTCCTGACCGTGCTGTGGTCGCGACTCACGGGCACGCCGCACGGGCTGTCTGCGTCGATCGACACGGTCGTCTTCAACGTGCGCGGGCCCCGCATCGTCGCCGCCGTCCTGGTCGGTGCTGCCCTCGCCGCGGCCGGGGCAGCCTATCAGGGCCTGTTTCGCAACCCGCTCGTCTCGCCCGACATTCTCGGTGTCTCCACGGGCGCGGCGCTCGGCGCGGTGACCGGCATCTACCTCTCGCTCGGTGTCGTCGCGATCCAGTCGCTGGCCTTCGTCGTCGGGTTGGGTGCGGTAGCGGTCGTCTACGCGACGGGCGCGGCGCTCCGCCGCCACGATCCCATTCTGGTCCTGGTGCTGGCCGGCATCGTTATCGGCACGCTGCTCGGTTCACTCGTGTCCCTGCTCAAGTACCTGGCTGATCCGTACAACCAGCTTCCGGCGATCACCTTCTGGCTCCTGGGCAGTCTCGCCTCGGTCACGATCGGCGACGTCAAGGCGGTGACGCCGAGCGTGGTGCTCGGGTTGATCCCGCTGGTACTGCTGCGCTGGCGGATGAACGTGATGACGCTCGGCGAGGACGAGGCCCGTGCGCTCGGTGTCGACACGCGGCGGCTGCGCCTGGCCGTCATCGCCGCGGCCACGCTCATGACGGCGGGCGTCGTGTCGATCAGCGGTGTCGTCGGCTGGATCGGGCTCCTCGTGCCGCATCTCGCCCGGTTCCTCGTCGGCCCGGATTTC